>PUMG01000362.1 GCA_003551265.1 Halovenus sp. | reverse complement strand
CCGGAACGACGACTGTGGTCGTCTATCCACAGCCCTACCGTGTCGAGCGGGGTTCGGTGCTCTCGCGGGTGTTTCTCGACGAACTCGAAGCCGAGCGCCAGGAGTTCGACCGTCTCCGCGAGTATCAACCCGGTGATCCCCTCCGACACGTCCACTGGAAATCCAGCGCAAAACACGAGGAGTTTCTGGTGATGGAGTTCGACCCGTCCGAACGCGACGAGACCGTCACCATCGTTGCCACCGCTCCGAAAGGCGAGGTCGACGAGATGGCCCGCATCGCAGCAACTATCACTGATGTTGCACTCACAGCAGGCTATCGAGTCGAGTGTGCCGTTCCCGACGGACACATCCCACCGGGCCACGGCGACACCCACCGCGAGAACGTGCTCTGGTTACTCGCACGAACTGGCGACGGTGTCGTCACACCGCTCACCGGCGATGAGGCGGACGTTGAAATTGCCTTCGCCTCCCGGAATCTCGTCGTTCAGATCGACGACCGTGAGTACACCCCATCTGAGCTGTTCGGTGATGTGGCCACTGCTCACGAAGTATCCAATCCTCACGAGGGTGACTCACTGATGGCGAACGAAACAGTATCCGAGGCACAACCATGACGGAAACGATTCCGAGATTCAAAAACACACGTACCGAACTCGACGAACTCGGCGTTCCTCGACTGCTGGCTCTCGGGGGCACACTTGCGCTGTTGGCGTCGTTTCTGGTCGTGCTCTACGACGTCGTCGGGACCGTCGGTGACCCGCTGTTGTTCTATCCAATCGTGTTGATTCCGCTCGTCGTCGCGACGATTCTTGCACAGTTCGTCCGGGTCGTGACCGCCCTGGCTATCGGTGTGGTGCTGTTCACCGCCGGTATCGGCTGGCACATGCTGACGCTCGATGCAGAGTTCGACCTCTGGGTGCTGTTCAGTAACAACGTCCAGTTGCTGACCGGTGAGACGGTGTTGCGCATCCAGCAGGCAGACGTGTGGGCGATGATGGTCGCACCCACGCCGGTGTTTCTGACGTGGTTCCTTGCCCTTCGGCGCCGATACGTCGGCGCAACCGCCGTCGGCGGCGGGATGCTCGGGTACCTCGTGTTGACCGGTGACGCTGGTACGACTGCGACGCTCGTCGGCGTCGTCGCCGCAGGAGCGGTGCTCGCCTTCGGCGAACTGGAGCAAACAGGCTGGTCAACCGCAGCGGACAGAGCGGTACTGGTTCTCGCCGTGATGGTGATCGTTCCGCTCGTCTTTACCGTCGTGCCGGGAGGGGCGGCAACACCCGTTTCGTTCGTCGACACCGACGAAACCGGGACCATGGAGGACAACGTCGTCGGGACCGGAGACACGCTCGACATCGTTGGCGAGGTTGAACAGTCATCCGAACCGCGCTTTACTGTGACTGCCGAGGAGCCACAGCTCTGGCGAACAGGGAGTTACGACCGCTACACAGGTGACGGCTGGGTGCAGACCTCGAACCCATCACCGCTTTCAGAGAGCGAATTCGATGAGCCACTTGGCGAGTGGACTGAGCTGACGCAGACGTTCGAGATTCAGACGTCGATGTCACAGTTCCCGGCCGCGTGGCAACCGGTCGGTGTCGACGACGCAATTGCCGACGACGCGCTGGTCGGACCCGACAGCGGACTCGAAATCGAGGGTACGCTGGCCGAGGGCCAGACCGTCGAGGTGACGAGTGCCGTTCCAGACGTGGAATCGGACGAACTCGCCGAGGCTGGTCGCGCATATCCCGAATCCGTCGTCGAGCGCTACACACAGCTTCCCGACAGCACACCGGATAGAGTCGGTGAGCGAACCGAACAGATAACGCAGAACGCAGACAACCCGTTCGAGAAGGCAGCCGTCATCCAGCAGTGGCTCGAAACGAATCGCGGCTACTCGATAGAGGTCGACCGCCCGGACGGCGATATCGCCGACGCGTTCTTATTCGAGATGGACGCTGGCTACTGTACGTACTTCGCAACCACGATGGTGACGATGCTCCGGGCCGAGGAGATTCCCGCACGGATGGCTGTTGGCTACTCCTCCGGCGAGCAGGTCGACGACGACGAGTGGCTCGTCCGTGGACTGAACTCACACGCGTGGGTCGAGGTGTACTTCCCCGGCGTCGGCTGGGTCGAGTTCGACCCGACCCCGAGTGCCCCACGCGAACAGACCGAGATGCTCGCTCTTGGCGAGGGAGACGGCGAAGGCGGTGCAGCCGGTCCAGGTGGCGAAATCGAAGATGGAGAGCTCCCGCAAGACCCGGCTGCCGGTATCGACGAGACCGCAGACATCAACGACAGTGACGACAGCGAGATACCGGATCTCGACGACGTGGAGGACCCCGCTCTCCAGGATGCACTCGACGAGGACGGCTTCATCGACCCGGACCAGCTCCCGGACGACCAGGTGCCCGACGAAACTGGTGCTGGTACCGAGACAGACGCAGAGGACGACGGGTTCGGACTCCCCGCTGGTCGACAGCTGTTCATCCTGGCCGTCGCGTTCGTCGGGGTGGCCGCCTGGACCAGACAGGCAGGCGCAGGTGAGCGCCTCTCGCGGATGGCAGCCGTCCGGTTCCAGCGGCGACGTGACCCAGAGACGGACGTCGACCGGGCCTGTGAGCGGCTGATGCTGGTGCTCGAAGACCGTCACCGCTCGCGTGAGACGGGCGAAACGATGCGCCAGTACCTCAGAGACATCCACGCAGGCGAGGACGCACGCCGGGTCGTCGAACTCAGAGAGCGCGCACGCTACGGTGAAGCGGTGACAGAAGCCGACGCCGACGAAGCAATCGAACTCGTCAACCGGGTCAGAAAGGGAGGATAGCACCGAACGGTACCCCGGCAGGTTTAATAACTTCGGCTTGGTAGTTCACGCCAGGTAATGTGCGCGGAAGTCTGCTCGACGTGTGGGCTGCCCGATGAGCTTTGCGTCTGCGAGGACGTTGCAAAAGACTCTCAGGAGATCAACATCCGCATCGACGAGCGCCGTTACGGAAAAGAGGTAACGATAATTGAAGGATTCGACCCGAACGACGTGGACATGGACAGCCTGTCCTCGGACCTCAAATCGAAGTTCGCCTGTGGGGGGACGGTCGACGACGACCAGATAGAGCTCCAGGGCAATCACACGGGGCGCGTCGAGGATTTCCTCCGTGAGAAAGGGTTCAACGTCGGCTAGAGTGTCAGCGCGCGCTGTGCGCTGTTCTGGAGGGCATCTGACCGTCCGTGTTCACCCGGCGCAACAGCGACAGTTTCGACGCCTCGTTCTGCTGCCGTTTCGAGTACCGGTTTGAAGTCGGTGTCTCGCGAGACGACCACGAGTACGTCGAGTCGTTCCTCGACGACTGCTGCTGTTGCATCAACCGCGAGTCGGACGTCGACATCCCCGCTCGTCGTTATCACGGCGAACCCACGGGCTTCTGCTGCCTGAATGAGCGATGACGGGGCGTGTTCGTTGAGATACAGTCGGGTCATCACCCGGTTCCCTTCCTCACTAGCGAGGTCTCTGAGCGTGTCGAGGTCGACGTCGAACTCCTCACGCAAGACGTTCGGGCCATCGACGAACAACCCGACGCGCTTCGTCTTCGAGAGCCGTCGAAGAAACTCCATATCTCCGGATGTCCCCCTGTGTGTATATCGGTTCTGTCTCACTGGATGTCCAGCGATGAGAGATCGCCGTGAAGTTCACGTCGTGCGATATCCCGAACGAACAGTTCAAACGTTTATGAAGAGGCGGAAATAAAACTCAGACATGGCCGAGACGAATCGGACGAGGAGCGAGTCGGACAGTCGTGAGCCGCTACTGCCAGAGCAGAGCCTGCTCTCGCTGGAACAGTATCTCGAGATGCAGCGAGCGCTCGGGAACGAGATACGGTTTCGAATTCTGAACCACCTTCTCGAAAGTGGACCACAGAGTGCAACAGAACTTCGCGAGAGCCTCGAAACCGAGTCGAACACACTTCACTATCACCTCGACCAACTCGTCACGGTCGGCCTTGTCGAAAATCGAAAGCGAGCCGAACGAAACAGTGACGGACTGTACTCCTACTATCGAGTGACGTCACTTGGAGAGGGGATTCTCACACACGGTATCCGGGAATTAATGCGTGAAGAGTGGGACATTCTGGATGCCTACAGCACGTGATTGTACTGGTCTAGACGAACTGACGGACCGTCAAATCGAGCGTCTGAAGGTTGACGATGGGTGCGTATCCGACGTCGGGGTTGAGGTTGACACTCTTTTGGAAATCAGTCTGTGCCTGCCAGCAACTGGAGTTGACGGTCAGGACGTTGCGGTAGGTGTCGACGCCGAGTTTGTGGACGTGACCAGTGTGGAAGATGTCGGGTACCTCTTCGATGACGAGGTGGTCCTCCGCCTCGGGTGCAATCCGGGTCATCCCACCGTACTGTGGAGCGATGTGACGCTTGCGAAGGAGCTGTTGCATCGCCAGATGCGGCTCGTCGTAGCTCGCGTACTTCTCGGGGAGTGCAGCGATGACCTCGTCGAGCGAGACGCCGTGGTACATGAGTACCGAGACGCCTTCGATGGTGACCGTCGACGGATTGGCAGATATCTGGGCGTCGTGTGCGGACATGATGTCACGCAACTCCTCGTCGAATGCGGGCTGTGGCTCCGCGAGACGGACTGCGTCATGATTGCCCGGAATCATCACTATCTCCAGGTCACCGGGAACCGCTTTGAGATGCTCGTTGAACGCCTCGTACTGGTCGTAGATGTCGACGATTTCGAGTTCTTCGTCCTGATTCGGATACACCCCGATACCCTCGACCATGTCTCCCGCAATCAACAGGTACTCGACCGACTCGGCCTCCGCCGTGTGGAGCCACGTGGCGAAGTTCTCCCAGGCGTCTTCGAGAAACTCCTCGCTGCCGACGTGGACGTCCGAAATGAGTGCGGCTTCGACGTCCCGGTCTGCTCTCTGTGGTGAGTGCGTTCGGGGAACGTCGGGGAAATAAAGCGCGTCGACGAACAGGATTCCTGCGTCATCCGAGAGTGTTCCTTCGACAGCGATAACCTCGTCACAAAGCAGCGTTCGCGCGTCCTCGGCGAACTCCCGGTCTTTCATCACGAGACACGGGAATCTCCCGTTCGTGTCTTCGAGTTCGATCAGCCAGTGTCCGTTAGCCGTCGAGCGGATGTCCGAAACCATCCCGATAATCGCGGTGTCACTCCCTCCCGGCATGGACGCGACTGCGTTCGTCGGTCGGTGGTTGACTCGTCCCCGGAGTTTCCCTGCGAGTTTTTCGTAGCGGTCTCGGAACACCGCGACGAAATCTCTGTACTCTCCCGTTCCTGTACTCTGAATGTCTCCGCTCACCGCTGGCGTATCCGGGGAACGACTTCGCGCAACTGTCCCTCCATCCTCTCCTCTCGGCGTCTGCACCGGGGTCGAAGACCCCTTCGTTTCGACTGGAGCGTTCACACCGGCCTCTGTGAATTTTGTCGGTTGGTTTCCAGTAGAAATAGAGGGGTTTTCCTGGCCAGCTGATTTCGGAGGACTACTGCTTTCTGAAGGGTCGTCCTGAGTCAGTTTGTCACGGTCGTGTGTAGAGGTTTCGAGCGCTTTTCTGACGTGGTCGGCAGTAACGACGACCGCGTCATCGGGCACCACTTCAACTGCAGCGTCGATGGCTGTCAGCGTGTCGGAGCTGCTCGCGAGAAGAGTGACCGCTTCGCGGTCGGCGTTGTAACCACGTTCGGCGAGTGTTCGGACGACGCGGATGCTCGCTTCGAGAGGCACACCTGCTACCACGATAGACGCCCCGAAAAACGTAGCGAACGACCAGTGGATATAGTCCCTGTAAAACAGTGTTATCAGAACATTCAAACACACCAACGAGGAACAGTAGGTAGATGCCAGCACCCGGCAACGGCAACAGAGACGAGTCGGAAACCGAGCCTGCCGACTCAAACCGAGAGCCGTTGCATCCGGAGGGAGACAGAGACGAGTTTGACCAGCATTCCGCTGGTAGTGTCGAGAGGCCTGCTCCACAGCGACCAGCAAGCGACGAAACCGGCGATACGTGGCGTCTGTTCGCCCGTGACCTGCTGACAAGCCTGCTGGCGGTGGCACTGCTCGGGATGTATCTGTTCGCAATCAGCGGCGTCTGGCCGCCGATGGTCGCAATCGAGAGCGAGAGCATGGAGCCGAACATGAACGTCAACGACCTCGTGTTTCTGATGGACACCGACCGGTTCCAGCCTGCTGACGCTCACGGCGAGACCGGTGTCGTCGCAGCGGACGTGGGTGCCGAAACAGGATACGAAAAGTACGGAGCCAGTGGTGACGTCATCGTCTTCGAGCCCGACGGGAACGAGGATACGACACCCATAATTCACCGGGTGATGTTCTGGGTCGACGAGGGCGACAACTGGTGTGAGACGGCCAACGAGACGGGTGGCTCCGCGTACCTCGGTGGACTCGACGCCGACGACGAGCACTGTGTTGCACCTAACGATGGGTTCATCACGAAAGGCGACAACAACAACCAGTTCGACCAGGCCTCACCAACACAGGCAGACAGACCAGTCAAGCCAGAGTGGATTGTCGGCACTGCTGAACTCCGGATTCCGCGTCTTGGCTGGTTCCGACTCCAGTTCTGAGGCACATCGACCGTGTGAACCATACCACATTACTCTCTGAGCAGTTGCTGACGATTTTTCAGGAGTTGACGTTATGCGATTGCTTCACATAGTCTGAGGGAGGGTATCCACCGGTCGGATACCACCCTCAGAGAGAGAATAAGAGGAAATCACAATGGCTGAAACCGAACTGGAGGACTTCCTTATCCTCCGAGAACTAGAGGAACAGATTACCCAAGAACAGCTTCAAGCAGTTGATGAGCGCTCGACTGCGTGTCGTCGAGAACTCGAGGACGCTGGGATGACAGTACGTGCTGTCGAGTCGGAGGTTCTGACGGACAGAGACGGAAACGTCACGGGAACGCACTGTCACTACAGAGCAGAAAGCGAAGACGCAGTCCGAGAACACGCGAGTCGGGCTGAGCTTCCTCTCTCGCGTATTGATCGCCCTGGTCCCCCTCTTGGAGGTGACTTCAAGTAATCGATCAGGACACCACTGAAACCACCAGTAAACCAACTCCAGTAACACCAGCGACGACGCCCACTGCCCTGGCCAGTTGTGGTCCCCACGACACCGTCCGTTCGAGTGAGAGCACGAGCGCGATAATCGCCATCCAGAGGATGTTCATCGATCCGACGACAATCATGAACGCGAACAATGCCCAACAGCAACCGACACAGAAGACGCTAAATCGAACGCCTATCCTCGCTGCACCACGAATCCCGGGTCGATGATAGGTCATCAGAAATCCGAACGGCGACCGACATTTATCCAGGCATTGATATTTATACGGCGAGAGTTGGTATCCCCCGAGTAGTATTAACACACCACCAAAGAGAAGAAATCTGTAATCGCTGGCGAGTACAGTGATTGGAGCCATAGTGTTGACTATGAGAGGAACCAGACCAGTGAGCGTCCAGACGAGTGTATACACTCCGAGTAATGCGCTTAGTCGGGCAGCTTTTCCGGAGAATGAGAGTTCCCTGAGCGTCTGGTTGTACAATCGGAACAGGGGTACGGTCGAAGGATACATCATGGCGATCATCATCACACCCCACATGACGAGATACAGGCCGACCCCGACGAGACCCTGCCCAATCGCCATTGCCTCCGGGACACCCGGTTCCGACATCTCCATGTTCATTCCCTCCATCTCCCCTCCCGGCATCGGAACCCATCGACCGAGAACTGCAATCCATGCACCGAGTGCAAACACGTACATAATGATAGCGATGAGCGGTAGCTGGCGAACGCTGAAAAATCGCTTTTCGGTCTCTGGTGTAGTCATCCTTGCGAGAGGAGTGTATGGTAAGTTCAGCTATTCCCCATCTCGAACTCACCGAAGTAGGAATTGTTACCGCTAACATCCCACGAAAAGTTATCATCAAAATCGACACTTGCGTCAGTTGTCTTGCCAATATTTGCCTCCTCGTCTGGCTGGATGAACGGGTGGGGGTACGCCGAACCCTGTTCATCACCAAACCCAACGCATTTGTCGGTCACAATCGTGACAATATCCCCAGCACTGAACGAGAGGTAGCCCTCCTCCACTGAGTAGGAGAATGGGACCACGACACTGTCTTCGACGGTATCGATCAGCGGTGCAGCAGCTTCGAACAACCCGCCAGCTTGTCCCGAGAATATCGTCTCAAGCGCCTGTGCCTGCTCTTCATCAGCGGCGTCATCGAGCACGAGAACGACGTGCCACCCACCTTCAAGGAGGATTCCATCCTCCCAGACCAGCATCCCCGCCCCCAACCCATCGAGAGAGACGTCGCCGTACCTTCCTTCCTCGATATTCCAGAACCCGGCAAAGGTACACTTATTGTCATCTGCTGGTTCGTACCACAGACACTGGCATGGGACCGAGCAGTTGCACGCTTCGATGAAATTCCCGTTGAGGTTCCAGTCTCGTGTCATTGGTATTCTCCTCTCCCCTCCACGATTCAACTCGGTAGTGAGCTGGTTTCGTTCAGGGTGAGAATGAATATTTCACGCGAAATTAAAAGTAGCTACTTGCTGACTGTTTCGCAGTTGCTGAAATTCACGCAACCACTGCTGGAGAGTACCGTTCCTGTTCAGTTGTCGAAACGCGCCTGAACGAACGGTTGTGCGTCCTCGATGTCACCGAGCCGTGAATCAGAGACGAGCACGCCCTCGGTTTCTTCGACAGGAACCGAGAGGCTGATCTCTTTTGTCCGGCCGTAGCGACCCTTCGAGACGACCACAGCGTTGACGATACCGAGCATGTCGAGTTCGCTAATCAGGTCCGTCACCCGCCGCTGTGTGAGAATATCCGCGTCGATTTCCTCGCAGAGGCGCTTGTAGATGTTGTACACCTCGCCGGTGTTGATGTTGTGAACGCCCTGTTTTTCGAGGAGGATGGTGGCAAACAGGACGAGTTTGGACTGCTGTGGAAGCGTGCGTACAACTTCGACAACCCGGTCGAGTTCGATCTTCTCCTGTGCCTGTCTGACGTGTTTTTCGTGAACGTCGTCAGTTCTATCGCGTTCAGCGAGTTCACCGGCCGTCCGCAGGAGGTCGAGTGCGCGTCGAGCGTCACCGTGTTCCTGCGCTGCGAACGCAGCACACAGCGGGATTACCTCGTCTGTCAGTGCACCGTCTTTGAACGCGACCTCTGCACGGTGCTGGAGAATATCCCGGAGCTGGTTCGCGTCGTACGGTGGAAAGACGATTTCTTCCTCGCCGAGACTCGATTTTACCCGGGGGTCGAGAAAATCGGTGAACTTCAGGTCGTTCGAGATTCCCATGATGGAGACGCGCGAGCGTTCGAGTTCGGAGTTCATTCGCGAGAGGTTGTACAGCGTATCGTCACCTGATTTCTCGACGAGTTTGTCGATTTCGTCGAGCATGATAACGACGACTCGCTCGCGGAAATCAACCGCCTCGAAAAACGAGGTGTACACCCGGTCTGTTGGCCATCCCGTCATTGGGACCTCCTCGAACTGATCGCGTTCTCGTTCGAGTTCTGTTATCCGCTCCTGGAGGTCTTTCGGAGACGTGAACTCTGTCCCGTCGAGAACACCAGGGTCTGTTCGCGCACCCTCGACCAGCGATTCGAGCCTGTCGAGTTCATCCAGTAGGAGTGTCTCGTTCTGTTCGATGAACGTGTTGGCAAGTTGTGCGAGTACCCGGTACTGGGTATCAGTGACCTCGCAGTTGATGTAGCGGACCTCACACGGCATCTCGTACTTCTGTGACGTCGCCTCCAGCTCCTCACTGACGAACTTCGCACTGGCGGTCTTTCCGGTCCCTGTCTTTCCGTAGATGAGGATGTTCGACGGTGTGTCTCCCCGAAGCGCCGACACCAGGATTGTCGCAATGTTGTTTATTTGCTCCTCTCGGTGGGGAAGTTTCCGGGGAGTGTAGGATGGACGGAGAACCTCCTTGTTCTCGAAGATTGGCTCTCCACTGAGAAGATCATCAAATAGACCCCCTGAGTCCTCATCATCGTCCTCCATCAACTCGTCGAGCGAGGAGCTACGATTGTCACTCTCATCTGTTGATAACCGGTTCACCCCCGCTCGAAACGACTTCTCGCCGTCGAATTGCTCCAGTTCCTTTTTATCATTCTCAGAACTAATACCCTCCAGGTCGACATTCTCATCATCCTCGTTGTGGTCTTCCCTCCGTCTTTTCTCGTCTGTCATACTCGTCCATTCACCCCCTTGTTTCTACTGGAAACCCGGCCGCGCATATCTAATTGCCGTCGAGAGTGTCTGAAACATCTGTATTCGAAAGATATGTGTCTCCGGTGTGTCCACTTGAACCAGATGAATGGGGAGGTGTCTGTCTATTAAATATTTCGGTTACGTGGCTTTCATGATTTTCCAGAGCATGCCTCGAATGGATTGGCTATCATTCCAGAGAACGCTGACTACGGAGAGTGCTGACCGAGTTCCTTCCAGACTCAGTGAGATGTTTCCAGGCTCAGCGAGATGTAAATCTCTCATTCGTTGGGAGGCAAGTATCACCGGTAGGTGACCGACTCCACTCCCGATTTCTGGTCATCAATCTCAGAATTCCTGATTCCCGATTTCTGATCACCAACCTCAGGATTTCCGGTTACCAGGAGGAGTCTCCACACGAACCCCCCACCCCTTTGTTTCAACTGGAACGCCAAAACAGAGGGTGGGGGGGGTAACAGCAGCCGAAGAATTGATACTTGACTGACGAAACTTTTATATCTATACTCTTTGAATAAGGTCCGTAGTAGTTAGAACTAAATTACAAGACAACTATGTCTTAATTTAGTATTGTTATCTAGGAGTATATCTAGATAAAGCGTCTAGAAGTATTACCGTCTTCGACTCTAGTCTAGTCAGTATTTAGTCAGTACCTGTTCAGAAGTCTGTGATCTCAGCTGTGTCCATAGTCTCTCGTGGGGTTCCAGTTGAAACAAAGGGGTGGGGGGTGTCGGCTCTCTTCTCGCCGTTAAACAATCAGATTTTTTATTATTGTCTGACGTATACTTAAGGTATCTGCGTTACCTCGTTCGGTTAAGCCCCGTTTCCGGGGCCGGGAGGAAAGGATGGGACTGCTCACAAACCTCAGATCAAGCATTTCACGGGCAGCATCGACGTTGTTCTCGGACGAAGAGCCCAAGCGAATCGGTATTTACGGGCCACCGAACGCCGGGAAGACGACGTTATCGAATCGCATCGTGCGGGACTGGACTGAACATGGAGACGTGGTTGGTCCGGAGAGTCACATTCCACACGAAACGCGGCGCGCACGTCGGAAAGAGAACATCGAGATCGAACGCGACGGCAAGACCGTCACCATCGACGTCGTCGACACGCCCGGTGTGACGACGAAGGTCGATTACACCGAGTTCCTGGAACACGACATCGAGAAAGACGAGGCGGTTCGCCGCTCTCGGGAGGCAACAGAGGGCGTCGCCGAAGCCATGCACTGGCTCCGGGAGGACGTCGATGGCGTTATCTACGTTCTGGATTCGTCGACAGATCCGTTCACGCAGGTCAACACAATGCTCATCGGCATCATCGAGAGCCAGGAGCTTCCGGTGTTGATTCTTGCGAACAAGATCGACCTGGAAGAATCGAGCGTCCAGCGCATCAGAAACGCGTTCCCACAGCACGAGACGATTCCACTCTCGGCGCTCGAGGGGGACAACATGGACGAAGTGTACGACAAGATCGCGGAGTACTTCGGGTGATCTCATGGCAGAAGTGAAACAACGAGACGGGGTTCAGATTGACCTCATAAGCGGTGAGCGGATGGACGGTCTGGCGAGTATGGAGAAAATTCGGGTGATTCTCGACGGCGTCCGCGAGGGTAACATCGTCATCCTCGAGGAGGGATTGTCGCCGGACGAAGAGTCGAAGCTCATCGAGGTGACGATGAGCGAAATCAGCCCTGACGAGTTCAACGGTATCGAAATCGAAACGTATCCTCAGTCGGGAGGGTCTGATTCGGGACTGTTCAACCGCCTGATGGGGAAGAACTCGCCGAAGAAACTGACGGTCATCGGTCCGGCGAACCGCATCGAGACGCTTCACAAGGACGAAACGCTCATTCAGACGCTCGTTTCCAGAACCTAAGGATGCCCCACGAGTGCACTGACTGCGGCCGACAGTTCGCAGACGGGTCCAAAGAGATGCTCTCTGGATGCCCGAACTGCGGCGGGAACACGTTCCAGTTCCGTCCGCAGGGAACGGCCAGCGAGCGCACTGATGCGGATGAGCCACAACCAGAGCCCTCGGACATACTGGAAGCACCACCCGAACCTGCGGCGAACAACAGTGTTGCTCGTACCGTTGGAAACGCGGCGATGGCAGTTCGTGACCTCGTCGGTAGCAACGACCCACCCGCAGGACATCCGATGGCTGAGGGTGACTCACCGGCAGAGGACCAGACGGTCGAAGCAGACTCACTGGCAGAGAATCAGAGGGCTGAGGCAGAGTCACCGGCAGAGAATAAGCCGACCGAGGCAGACGCACCCGCAGATGATTCGACAGTTGAGGTAGACTCTATCCAGTCACCCACACCACAGCAACCCAGAGAATCTGCGTCTTCGGAACGTGTGGTTCCTGAAAGGCAGGGCAAAAAAGAGCAAGACGGGCGTGACAGTGACACGCCGGAGATTGACAGTCGAGATGAAACGTCTGACTCTGAGAGCCGAAGCGACGTATCCGATGTCGATCGCGAGGATGCGGACAGTCGAGAGGATACTGCACAGGCGAGCGCTCGGAGCGAAGTTGTCTCGCCGGATGACCTTCCTCCACCACCGGAGACGTCGGTCAGGCAGCGCCCTGCTCCTGTCGTCGACGAGAGCAGCGAACGGACGGGAGCGGAGGACAGGCCGAATCTCGACGAACTCCGCAAACAGCTCAACGAGCAGTTCGAGTCGATCCGTGTTGTCGCACCAGGACAGTACGAACTCAACCTCATGGAGCTGTTCGACCGTGAGGAGTACATCATCGCGCTTCAAGAAGACGGCAAGTACACGATTCAGGTTCCCGAACGCTGGAACGAGTGATTAGCTAATTTTCTCGTACTGCTCACTCAGTTTGTCTACGGCTTCAGCCATCTGCTCGTGTTCGAACTCGTCGAGTTCCCACTCGACAATCTCCTCGACGCCGCCGGAGCCGAGGCGGGCGGGAACGCCGAAACCGACGCCGTCGAATCCGAACTCGTCGTCGAGAGCAACCGAACACGGCAACACTTCGCCGGTGTCGTTGAGGATGGCGTTGACAGTGTGTGCAACTCCCTGTGCTGGTCCCCACTCAGTCGCACCCTTTCGCTCGATGACGTTCATCGCACTCTCCTGTAAGTCGGCGAGAATCTCGTCTTTGTCCTCGTCGGAGAACTCGGGGTCACGACCGTCGACGCGAACTTTGGAGAACACCGGAACCTGTGAGTCGCCGTGCTCACCGAGAATCGTCGCTTCGACGTTCTGGACGGGTGCGTCAAAACGTTGAGACAGCACGTACCGAAAGCGTGCAGAGTCGAGACGGCCGCCGAACCCGATGACGTGCTCGCGTGGACGGTCGCCACTCTGATAGAGGTGGTAATTGAGCAGGTCGACGGGGTTGGACGTCGTCACGGTGATGAACTCGTCGTTGTGTTCGGCGAGCGAGGACTGGATATCCTCCATAATCGGGGCGTTGTCGTCGGCCAGGTCGAGTCGGGTGTCACCCGGCTGGCGGGGCAGTCCAGCAGTGATGACGACGATATCGGAGCCTTCGGTGTCGGCGTAGCCTCCCTGACGGACGACCGTGTTGGAGTCGTAGGCGATGCCGTGGTTGGTGTCGGCGGCCTGTCCGACGGTGACGTCCTCCTGTTCGGGGATGTCGACGAAGACGAGCTCGTCGACGATATCCTGTAGCGCGATGCTGTAGCCTGCTGCTGCACCGACTGTCCCTGCCGCACCCACAATGCTCACTTTTGCCATACTCTCATATCGACCGGGACGACCGTTAAAAATGTCGAATCGACCGGCGGGTCGAACCCCTCTATTTCGTATGGAGCTTCTGGAAGGAAACGGCCGTTCGCAACGCATTTTTGGAGTGGGTACGTCTCTCAGTGTATGAGTGACTTCGACGAGGAGGCAGAGCGAGAGCGGCTACGCAAAAAGTACGAGCAAGACAAACAGAAACGGGAGGCGACAGAGAAGATGAGCGAACTGCTCTTGCAGGGGGCGACGATGACCAGCGCTCACTGTTCGGAGTGTGGCGACCCAGTATTCCGATACGATGGACAGGAGTTCTGTGCGACGTGTGAACGAACCATCGAGCGAAACGGCGCTGGGGAGGACGGTGAGACTCAGGATGGAGGTGCAATCGAAGTCACGTCGCCAGAGGATGGCGCACGCGTTTCGTTCGGAGGGGAAACCGATGAGGCGGATACAGACGATGAACACACCGTCGAAGAGGAGACACAGAATGAGCGTTCGACTCGACAGCGGGATGTCGAGGGGACGAACCAGCACCGGTCTCAGGAGAGCAATCGACGTGCTGAGAGCAGTCGAGGTGTCGAGAGTGACGTCGGTGTTGCACGCGACTCACTGGTTCGGACGCTGATCCGCTTCAGTGAGCGGGCTGAAGAAACTGAGGACCCACGCCGTGCCCGGGAGTATCTCGCTGCTGCACGGGAAGCAGCCGAGACACTCGCGACGTTGCGGAAATAACGTTACTGGTCGACAGAACGATTGATAACTCCCGCGGCCTCACCAAACGAACGATTTTATGTAAACGCCGGACGAGTTCGGAGGTATGGACATCGAAGCGTTCTTCGAGGGGATGCCGTTCGCACAGCTGCTGGGATTCGAAATAACCGAGGTCGGCGATGGACATGCAGAGGGATACCTCGAGATGCACGAGGACCTCTCGTGGAACGAGGATACGCTCATGGCTCACGGCGGGGTGACGTTCACGCTTGCAGACACCGTCGGGGGTGCTGCACTCGTCTCGCTGGTTGAACAGCCAGTGCCGACTATCGATATGCGTATCGACTATCTCAGTGCTGCGACGGGAGACATCTACGCCGAGGCGGACGTGGTCCGGTGTGGCGACAGTGTCGGGACGGTCGACGTCGACGTCTTTTCAGCCGAGGACGACTCCCTGCTCGCGGATGCGCGTGGTGTGTACAAGACGGGCTAGTGACATGGATATCAAGGCGGGCTAGCAACATGGATATTCACAGTATTGGGAAAACCAGGAAATACTTTTATTCGTCGCGGCTCAAGAGGTAAGTATGAACGATACGTTCGTCGTTATCGGCGGTGACGCGGCAGGGATGAGCGCCGCGAGCAAGGCGAAACGCGAGCGCCCGGATCTCGACGTGGTCGTCTTCGAGAGAGGCTCGTGGGTGTCCTACGCGGCCTGTGGTATGCCGTACTACGTTAAAGGCGACGTCACCAGTCTCGACGAACTCGTCACGATCACTCCCGAGAGGTTCCGCGAGGAGCGTGATATCGACCTGCGAACCAGCCACGAAGTTGTGGACATCGACCCCGAAGACGAGACCGTCACCGTCGCCAACGAGGAGGGAACGTTCGAACAGAGCTACGACTACCTCCTCGTGGGGACAGGAGCGAGTGCCATCGAGCCTCCGTTCGAGGGGATAGAACTCGACGGCGTTTTCACGATTCACCAGATGGACGAGGCGGATGCCATCGAAGCGTACGTGAGCGAGCAGTCACCGGAGACTGCTGCAATCGTCGGCGGTGGATACGTCGGCGTCGAGATGGCGGAGGCACTCTCGGCCCACGGCATCACTGTCCATCTCTTCGAGATGCTGGAACACGTACTCCAGCCGTTCGGAGAGACCGTCGCGACGACCGTCGAGGACCACCTGCGAGAACGAGGGGTAGTACTTCATCTGGAGACGAGCGTCTCGGGGTTCACGGGCGAGAACGCTATCGAGAGCGTCGAGGTCGATGGGGAGACCCACCCCGCGGACATCGCCGTCGTGGGCGTCGGTGTTACACCGAACGTCGACCTCGCGGCGAAAGCGGGAGTCGAACTCGGTCCGACCGGTGCCATCGCAACGGACGAGTACGGTCGCACGAACTTCGAGAACATCTATGCGGCGGGTGATTGTGCCGAAGCCCGTCACGTGGTGACCGGTGAACCGGACCACGTTCCGCTGGCACTGACAGCGAACCGTGCTGGTCGGGCTATCGGACAGACTGTCACCGACTCGCCGACTCCGGTCGGCGACATCGCAGGGACGGCCATCGTCAAGGCGTTCGATCTCGGTGCTGCCAGAACGGGCCTCGTCGACGAGAAACGGGCACAGGAGGCTGGCTTCGACCCTGTCTCGGTCACCATCTCGGCACCGACGCGTGCGCACTACTATCCTGGGGGTGCAGAGCTAACAATCACACTACTGGCTGACCGGAACACTGGACGGCTTCTGGGCGGAAGTCTCGTCGGTCAGGAGGGCGCAAAACGTATCGACTCGATCGCGATGGCACTCCACGCGGAGATGACCGTCACGGAACTCCAGAACGCCGACCTGGCGTATGCGCCACCGTTCAGCCCCGTCTGGGACCCGGTGCTCACCGCCGCGAAGGTGCTCGACGGCAAACTCGACTGAGATGAACTCTGATACCAGCCAGATGGACACCGTCCACGCGGTCGACGAGTACACAACCGATGGGGCGCTCGTCGGCAACGCGATGGCGTATACACAACTCCCATTTCGATGGCACGAAAACACAGTAGATACGGAGTATCCTTCACAATGAATCCGACAGACCTTCGAGCAGACGTTCCAGCGCTTCGGGACGCAGTGTATCTGAACTTCGGTGCACACGGCCCGAGTCCACAGTCAGTCGTCGACGCAGCCACGGAGTTCCTACAGACTCACGAGTACACCGCACCTGCCGAGGAGAACCCCTACGAGACGGCGTTTCGAGCGTTCGACCGGACACGTGAGCGCGTCGCGACGTTCGTCGGTGCGACGCCAGCGGAGATTGCGCTCACCGAGAGCACGACAGCGGGAATCAACGCGATTGCGACCGCTATCGACTGGCGACCCGGCGACGTCGTCGTCCGAACCGACATCGAACATCCGGCAGGGATACTTCCGTGGCAGCGTCTGGAACGGGAGGGAGTCACCGTTCGGGTGCTCGAGACTGAGGATGGCCGAATCGACGGAGACACCTTCGTCGAGACTGTCGCCGACGCAAAACTCGTGTGTTTCAGTGCAGTGACCTGGACACACGGGACACGTCTTCCAGTGTCCGAACTCGTCGAGGTGGCGAACGACGCCGGGGCGTTCACGCTCGTGGATGCGGTGCAGGTTCCCGGTCAGATGCCGATGGACGTCGGCGATTGGGGTGCAGACGCGGTCGCTGCAGCGGGACATAAGTGGTTACTCGGACTCTGGGGTGGTGGGTTCCTCTACGTCGACCGTGACGTCGCCGACGAACTCGCGCCACGGACAGTCGGATATCGGAGCGTCGAGACACCGACTGCCGACCCGTTCGAGTTTGCGCAGGGTGCTCGGCGTTTCGAGGTCGGTTCGGCGAATCCTGCTCCACACGTCGCCCTCCGGGCCGCTATCGACACGGTCGAGGCAGTCGGCATCGACCGCATTGAAGCGCGGATTCAGCGACTCGCCAGACGACTCGTCGAGAGCGTGCCTGCTGACCGACTCCACAGTCCGGCAACGCCGGAGTCGGGGCTCGTGACTGTCGACGTCGAGGACCCGGAGTCGACGGTCGAACGACTCGCTGACGCGAACGTCGTCGTTCGCGCACTCCCCGAACCCGAGGCGATTCGTATATCGGTCCACGCAGTCAACACCGCCACCGACGTCGACAGACTGCTCGATGCACTCCAGGAGGAGTGGTGACCACCGAAACGAGGGACTCTCTCGTTACAGCCCAGGCAGCACTTCGTCTCCAAGACGGTGAATACACTCGACCATCTCGTCGGTTCCCACGCCCGGATGATACGTACGGAAGATGAAGTGGATATCCTCACCGAGGGCGTCTCTGTACGTCTCCAGTTCGTCTGCTACCTGTT
>PUMG01000006.1 GCA_003551265.1 Halovenus sp. | reverse complement strand
CGTGCTGGCGTCGGTCGTTACCATCGTGACGTATCTCGTCGTTCCCCTCGTTCTCAGACCGGGGCGTACCAGACGCTATCTCGGTCGCCTCCGTGGCCGTTGGGCGACGGTGTTGAGTCTGGGATATCTCATCGCTCTCGTCGGCGTCGGGTTCGCGTTGCTGGTTCGTGGATTTCGGCCCGAGCTGACTCTCGACAGGTACCAGCCACCGGTCTGGGAGACTGTCCACTACGCTGTCACCCGCCGCGACTGCACAGGCGAAGTGACTGGCGACAGTCCATACGACGCTATCTGCCACGGCTCCTGGGAGTATCCGCTGGGAACCCACCGATACGGGTACACGATGTCGGAACTCCTCGCCGCCGGAGCACAGCCCTCGGTGTACATCTTTCTCGTGACGATAGGTATCATCGTTCCTCTGGCCACCACGGTCGGTGTCGTCGCTGGCTACTACGGCGGCGTCGTCGACGACCTTCTGATGGCGTACGTCGACGTCCAGCTCAGCCTCCCCGCCATGTTCGTCTACCTCATCGCGTATATGTTCGTGCTGAACTCGATGTTCGTGTTTCTGGTCGCGTTCGGGCTCCTCGCCTGGGGCGGGATTGCACGCATCGTGCGGAGTGAAACCCTCCAGCGTCGGGAGGAGGGGTACGTGGTCTCGGCGCGGGCGATGGGGTCGTCGCGCTGGCACGTTATCCGGCGTCACATCCTTCCGAACGTGACAAACTCAGTCCTTCCGGCGACGTTTCACCTGCTCGCCATCGTCATACTCACCGAGGCAGGGCTGGCGTTTCTCGGGTTCCACCCGATGGAGTGGTCCTGGGGGGCAACCATCGCAGAGGGATTACAGGGCCCACCTCCGCTGGAGGTGTGGTGGGCGTCGGCGTTCCCTGCGATTGCGCTGGCGGTGACCGTCGTCGCCTGTAAGGTCGCCGGTGACGGACTGCGTGACGTCCTCGACCCGCGAGGTGGGCAACAGTGACCGACCCGGTTCTCACCGTCGACGGACTCCGAACACACCTGCAGACGGAAAACGGCGTCGTCCGGGCGGTCGATGGTCTGAGTTTCACTGTCGGCGGTGGAGAGACAGTGTGTCTCGTCGGCGAGAGTGGGAGCGGCAAGACCATCGCCTGTGACTCGATTACCGGGCTAGTCGGACCACCCGCGGAGATATCCGGTGACGTGAGATTCGGCGACACCGAGTTGCTCTCGGCGAGTGAGCGAGAGCTTCGGGCGATTCGTGGCGACTCGCTCGCGTATCTCTTCCAGAACGCCCAGAACGCACTCGACCCGGTTTACACGGTCGGTGACCAGATAGCCGAGGCGATAACGTTCCACCGGGACGTGTCGAACGAGGCTGCCCGTGAACGCGCAATCGACCTGCTCCAGACGGTTGGTCTCTCCCGGGCGAGCGAACGCGTCGACGAGTATCCACACGAGTTGTCGGACGGGATGTGCCAGCGGGTCGCGATTGCGATTGCGCTGGCAGCCGAACCCGACCTGCTCATCGCCGACGAGCCAACCTCGGCACTGGACGTGATGATTCAGGCGCGTATCGTCGACCTGCTCGCGGAGTTGCGCTCGACGCACGACCTGTCGCTGTTGCTGGTCACACACGACCTCCGCGTCGTCGCCGCCCTCGCCGACCGAATTGTCGTCCTCTACGGCGGCACGGCAGTCGAACGAGGACCTGCCACGGACGTTCTCGAACGGCCATCTCACCCGTACACACAGGAGCTGTTTCGGAGCTTCGCGGGCGAAAGAGGAAGACGGAACAGGCCGCGTTCTCGTGAGGGGATACCGGTCGAAGGCTGTCGGTTCCACCAGGAGTGTCCACACGTTGTCGACGCCTGCAAACACACGCGGCCAGCGTTCGAACCGGTCGAGGACCGAGAAACACACCACGCTGCGTGTGTCTATCACGGTGACGACTACGACGACTCGACAGTGATGGCCGAGGTGAAATCGACGAGCGAGTTCGACATCGACACGTCGACTGGAGGTGAGAGAGATGACTGAGGAGGTAATACTCTCTGTCAGGAATCTCGAAAAACAGTACCCAATCACAGAGGGATTACTCCGTCGAGAGGTCGGCCGGGTTAGGGCCGTCGACGGGGTGAGCTTCGAGTTACACGCTGGTGAGGCGTTCGGACTCGTCGGTGAATCCGGCTGTGGGAAGTCGACGACTGCGCTGTCGCTGCTCCGACTCGAAGAGCCGACTGCTGGCGAGATACGGTTTCACGACGAGGATGTACTCGACTACAGCCGGTCGGAACTCCGGGAGTACCGACGTCGGGTCCAGCTCGTCCTGCAGGACCCGGATTCCGCGTTCAACCCCCGGCTGACCGTGGGCGAAGCTCTCGAAGAACCCCTGCGCGTCCACGGAATGGTCGACAGTACCCGGCGGCAACGCATCGTCACAGACGCCCTCGAACGCGTGGGTCTCGACGGCGACGACCGGGCCAGCTATCCGCACGAGTTCTCCGGCGGACAGAAACAGCGTATCGCACTTGCCCGGGCGCTCGTGGTGAACCCGGACGTGATACTCGCCGACGAACCGGTGAGCGCACTCGACGGTCGGACGAAAGCCGACGTGCTAGAACTGCTCGGGGACCTGCAGACGGAGTTCGACCTGACAGTCTTGCTGATAAGTCACGATGTCGACGTTGTCAGACGCTTCTGTGACCGAATCGGTGTGATGTACCTCGGAAAGCTCGTCGAGTGTGGACCGACTCAGTCGGTGCTCGAAACTCCCCACCACCCCTACACCCGGGCACTCCTGTCTTCGGTTCCCAGCCTCGACGCACACACACCGGCCACAGCCACTGGCGAGCAGACGCTGACGGACGACCTTCCCGACGCAGCAGACATCCCATCCGGCTGTCGGTTCCACCCGCGATGTCGAGCGATTATCCCGCCCGAAGAGTGGGAATCCTCTTCGGAGACGTGGCGACGGTTGATGGAACTCCGGCTGTATCTCGAAGACGACTGGTCCGACACCGAAGCGCTTGCTCGGGCGCTCGCGGATGGAGGACGGGACTGGCAGAGCGGTGACGGTGAGTTCGAATCACGACTACGGACTGCGTTCGCACTGCCCGAGACGCTCCCCGAGCGGGTTGAGGATGCTGTCGCAGACGCCGGTGCGGCACTGGCACGCAACGACCTCGCTGGTGCACGCGAGCAGGTACGAGCAGTGACTGCAACGGTCTGTGAACAGGAGTCGCCATCGCTGACCGACGAGTACACGTCACACACCGTTGCCTGTCATCGGTACGACCCCGAGAAGCCAGGCGAAGCACTCGACGGAACTCGAACCCGGCAAGCGAAAGAGGAACGCACGGACGCGAATTGATAACCGTTTTCACCGTGCTGTCTGGAGAGTAGAGCAGATGCTCGGTATTGTCGTCTCCCGCGCAGACAGCGCCTCTGTCCACATCGGTGAGCACCTGCTGGAACTCACTGACTGGGAGGTGTTCGAAGACGAGAGCCGACCCGACGGTGAGGGCGGTGGAACAGTGTACGAGACCGCAGGCGCACAGATGCGAGAGTTCGACGCCCTCCATCTCGAGCTCGACCGACCAGCAGACGCCTTCTGTGACCCTGATTTCGTCGTCTTCGCCTCGCGCCACTCCGGTGAGACGGGACCGCTGTTGACGGCACATCACACCGGCAACGTCGGCCCGGCGGACCACGGCGGGAGGGCGAACGAACTGGCTGAAGCCTGTCCGAACGCGTTTGTGACCGTTCTCGACGCGCTCGAAGTGTACGCACCAGCGGGCTACGACGTGGGCATGGAGTGTACACACCACGGTCCCTCCGATGTGGGCGCACCGTCGATGTTCGTCGAGGTCGGCAGCGACGAACCGCAGTGGGCCGACCCCGAAGCGGCGCGGGCAGTGGCGCGAGCGATTCTCGACCTTCGAGAGGTAGTCCCCCACCGACCACCTGAAGGGAACCACCACATCCGTCGCCAGCTCGTCGGCATCGGTGGCGGTCACTACGCACCGCGGTTCGAGCGCGTCGTCCGGGAGACGGACTGGGCCGTGGGACACATACTCGCTGACTGGGGACTCGACGCACTCGGCGACCTCGACTCGACAGCAGGTGAGACGGTGTTCGAACAGGCGTTCGATAAAAGCGGGGCGACCTGCGCACTCGTCGATGGGGACCGGCCTGCAGTCAGAACGCTCATCGAGCGCCTGGGGTATCGCGCTGTCGGCGAACGCTGGGTCCGGGAGACAGACGGCGTCGCTCTCGACTTCGTCGACCGGGTCGAATCAGACGTGATGACTGTCGGTGAGGGACTGCGGTTCGGAATCCCTGCACGAGAAGGTGGCTCACCGGAGCAGTATCGTATCCGCGACCTGCCGAAAGAGTTGCTGGAGGAGACCCGGGCCATCGACCGCGAAACGACGTACGAGGCGCTCGAAACGACGACGCTCGCGTTCGGAACTGACCAGGGAGGAACGCGACCCACGGGACCCGTCGTTCTGGAATCCGAATCTGACCACGATGCTGTCATCGACGCACTGGTACCGGTGCTCGAAACCAGATACGACCGTGTCCATCGAGAGAAGGATGTCGTCGTCGCACGACAGCAGGTGTTCAACCCCGAGAAAGCGAGCACGCTCGGCATTCCGGAAGGCCCTGCTTTCGGCCGACTCGCTGCAGGCGAGACCGTCGAGGTCGACGGTGAAACGATTCCTCCCGAGGTGGTCCACGACGAACAGACCCGACGGTTCGAATTACCCCCATGACTTCCAGTGGAGATAGCCCTCAGCGCTCGCTCGGACTGGCAACCATTATTCGTACAATTTTTTCAGAAATAATCGTCAGACGTGTGGCGTGCACGAGGGAAAAGTAATTAGTACTCCCGCATCAATTGGTATTTAAATAATGGACTCGATTATCGACGACGCAATCGAGGAGGCCGAGGAGGAACGGGAGGCGGTTCGACAGGAATCGCGAGACGGCACCGGGACGGACGAGCCAGCGACGTCGGGGCAGATGACCGACGAGGAGCTCGCCGCGGTGGTCGAAGATCTCGAAACGAAAATCACCGTTGTCGGCTGTGGTGGTGCAGGCGGTAACACAGTCACACGGATGACCGAAGAGGGGATTCACGGTGCGAAACTCGTCGCTGCGAACACCGACGCCCAGCACCTCGCCGACGAGGTCGAATCGGACACGAAGATACTCATCGGAAAGAAGCGAACGGGCGGCAGAGGGGCCGGATCGGTGCCGAAAATCGGCGAGGAGGCCGCACAGGAGAACATCGAGGATATCCAGCAGTCCATCGATGGCTCGGATATGGTGTTCGTCACGGCTGGACTCGGCGGTGGAACCGGGACTGGTTCTGCACCCGTCGTTGCACAGGCCGCACAGGACGCTGGGGCGCTAACGATTTCCATCGTGACGATTCCGTTCACTGCGGAGGGTGAGCGCCGACGTGCGAACGCCGACGCGGGTCTGGAGCGTCTCCGGTCGGTGTCTGATACGGTCATCGTCGTGCCGAACGACCGCCTGCTCGATTATGCGCCCTCGATGCCGCTCCAGGATGCGTTCAAAATCTGCGACCGCGTGCTGATGCGCTCGGTGAAGGGGATGACCGAACTCATCACCAAGCCCGGTCTCGTGAACGTCGACTTCGCCGACGTCCGCACCATCATGGAAAACGGTGGCGTCGCCATGATCGGTCTCGGCGAATCCGACAGCGAGAACAAAGCACAGGACTCCATCCGCTCGGCGCTCCGTTCCCCGCTTCTGGACGTGGAGTTCGACGGTGCGAACTCCGCGCTGGTCAACGTCGTTGGTGGACCGGACATGAGTATCGAGGAAGCCGAAGGCGTCGTCGAGGAAATCTACGACCGGATCGACCCCGACGCTCGCATCATCTGGGGGGCGTCAGTCAATCAGGAGTTCGAGGGCCGCATGGAGACGATGATCGTCGTAACGGGCGTCGAAAGCCCCCAGATATACGGCAAGAGCGAGGCCGAAGAAGAGCGCGCCGCCCAGCAACTCGGTGACGACATCGACTACGTCGAGTGAGACTGCTCACTCACCGTACTCACGAACGGCGTCGTAGACGCGCTCTGTTCCCCACTCGACAGCCTCTACGGGGATGCGTTCGTCGCCGCTGTGGACGAGGTCGAGAAACGGCAGATCTCCGAGTTGCATCGGGATGAAGCCGTAGCTCTGGATATCTACCCGTGCGAGGTGACGGCCATCGGTCGCGCCGGGCATCAACAGTGGGACGGGGGTTGCGCCGGTTTCGCTCTCCAGAATCTGACCGAGTTCCTCGAAGTAATCGAGGTCTGCAGACGGTGGTCCGGGGTCGAAACGGACGAGTTCGAACTCGGGTTCCATACCGGTCACCTCACGGAGTTCAGCCATCACGTCGTCGGGTTCCTGACCCGGGAGCAACCGACAGTCGAGAAAGACAGTCACGGCTTCGGGGATGACGTTCTCCTTGTCGCCACCCTCCACTATCGTCGGGTTGGCCGTGTTGTGTACGAGGGCGTCGAACAGACGGCCATCCTCGCCCATCGCGTCGAGCACCTCGTCGGTTCGCTCGGGGTCGAGCAGTCCACGGAACTGTTCGGCCTGTGCTTCGGGAACAGCCGACGCAAGCGCCTCGAACATCCGCTCGGCCGGAGGCGTCACGTGGACCGGGAGCCGCTGGCTGTCGACCGCGTCGACGAACCTCGCCATCTTTCCCATCGCCGTGTCGCTCGTCGGGAACGAGGCGTGTCCGCTGTTACCCCGGAACGTGGCTTCGAGCCAGCAGACCTGCTTCTCGTTGACCTGAATCGGATACGTCTCGACGCCAGCGATGTCGAGGTTGAAGCCGCCGAACTCGCCGATTGCGTGCTCGATATCCTCGAACAACTCGGGATGTTCGTCGACGAGCCAGCCCAGTCCGTCGTCCCCGCCGCTCTCCTCGTCCGAGACTGCAAGAAACACGACATCCCCCGGCGGCTGTTCGTCTTCGGTGGCGACGCGGAGAAACGTGGCGAGGAACATCGCGACCCCCGATTTCATGTCGAGCGTCCCTCGTCCCCAGACGAACCCATCCTCGACGACTGCCTCGAAAGGGTTGTGGGTCCACTCCTGGTCAGTCACCGGAACGACGTCGACGTGGCCGTAGAGCAACAGCGGCGAAGCGTCGCCTCCGGGCACCCTCGCAAGCAGGTTCGGTCTGTCCGGGTCGCGTGCGTACGTCTCGTACTCGATACCGTAGGCGTCGAGCAGGTCGCCAATCCAGTCGATGCAGGGCTTTTCGTTACCCGGCGGGTTGACCGTCTCGAACCGAACGAGGTCGCGGAGCAACTCGACCGGACGTTCGTGAACGTCCGTCGAAACCCGTGGGTCGTGAGCGCCTGTTGTCGAACCGTCGGCGTCTGTCGATGGGTCGTTCTCGGCCATGCCAACAAATGCCACCAGGCAAGAATAACAGTTCGGGATTCTCGAGCGCGTTCGCTCCCCAGCCGAAACCCACAAACACCGGTGGGACGAATCGGGTGTAATGAACGTACTGGAGCGCTACGAACCGCTCATCGACGATTTCGAGGCGTTTCGAGCGGCCTGTGAGCGGCCGCTCCCATCGGCGGTCCGGGTGAACACCATCAAGACGACGGTCGAACGCGCTCGACGCGCGATGGAAACGGCGGATATGGCGGTTGAGGCTGTCGACTGGCATCCCGGTGTGTTTCGCCTCCCCGACGACCAGCCGGGAACGAACTGGCCGTACGTCCACGGCTGGCTTCACGGCCAGGAGGAGGTGTCAGCACTCCCGGCGGTGGTGCTCGACCCACAGTCAGGTGAGCGTGTCTGGGACGCCTGTGCCGCACCCGGAAGCAAGACATCTCAGCTGGCGGCGCTGATGGACGACTCGGGGCTGGTGGTGGCGACGGACAACAACCTCGGACGGCTCTCGGCACTGCGGTCGAACGCCGAACGCCTCGGCGTGACGAACCTCGCCGTGACCGTCGAAGACGCCAGACACCACTCACTGAAACCGTTCGGAGACCCCTACGACCGGGTGCTGGTCGACGTCCCCTGTTCGTGTGAGGGGACCGTCCGGAAGAACCCCGACGCGCTCGACAACTGGACGCTCGACCACGTCCAGGGCATTTCGGGTGTGCAGAAAGGCATCCTTGGACGGGCAATCGAGGTGACCCGCGAGGGTGGGACGGTGGTCTACTCGACGTGTACGTTCGCGCCCGAGGAGAACGAAGCAGTGCTTCAGCATGCCCTCGAATCGTCGCCGTGCCGACTCGTCGAGTTCGACTGTCCACTCGAATGTACCTCGGGAGTGACTGAGTGGGAGGAAGAGCGTTTCGACGACTCGATGCGTCGGGCAAAACGCATCTACCCACACCACAACGACACGGGCGGGTTCTTCTGTGCAAAGCTGGAGGTGACCGGCGGATGAACGACACGACGAACGTCGGGACGCGTTTCGACAGGCTTCCAGCGACGGCAGACGACCGGTGCGTCGAGGGTCGAGCAACGAGACGTGAGGTGCTCAGGTGGTGGGACGAGCGCTTCGGTGTCGACCCCGAGGTGTTCGAAGCCTACAGCTTCTGGGAACGAGGCGCGGGGAAAGTGTGGGCGTTTCACGGCGACCTCGACTCCCCGGTCGACGTCGAGGGTCTGGGAATCACATTCTTGCGGACCCGTCAGGAACACTGGAAGCCGACGCTCTCGGCTGTCCAGCGCTTTGGCACGTACGCACGCAAGAACTGTATCGAACTCACAGAGACCGAGGCACGTCGGTTTTTCACCGGCGAGGACCAGGAACTCGACTGGGACGGCGACTGGGGGTATCTCGTCGTGACACACGAACTGGCTGGCGAGCAGGAGCCACTCGGTGTTGGGCTGTACGTCCACGGCGAACTGCGCTCGATGGTGCCGAAAGGTCGCCAGCGCGACCTCCGGGAGTAATACAGTTCCGTTCTGTTCAAGTATCCATCGGGACGAACACACGGTCATGGCGTGGGAACCAGACCGTAGTCTGCAGGTTCGGATGGTGGTCACGCTCATCTTGCTCGCGCTGTTGCCGATGGCCTTCACATTCACGATGGCGGCGGCGTTCAATCACCTCATTTTCCCGCTCGCCGAGTCACTGACCGAAGGGGAGTTCGGGACCGTCTCGTTCAGCCCGGTTATTATTGCCGCTCTGACGGTCGCTGGTCTGGCGCTCGCGTACTACAAAGGTGGAGACATGGCCCTCGCCGAGACGGATGCACGAGTCGTCGGCCGCGAGGAGGCCCCGGAGTTGTACGGCCGAGTCGAGCGACTTGCCGCGGTCGCCGAGATGCCTGCTCCCGACGTTGCGCTCATTCGCTCTGACGCTCCGAACGCGTTCGCAACGGGACGCTCGCGTGAGGATGCGACGGTCGCCGTCACCACCGGTCTGCGGGAGACGCTCGACGACGACGAACTCGACGCCGTGT
This sequence comes from Halovenus sp., assembly GCA_003551265.1. Lineage (GTDB taxonomy): Archaea > Halobacteriota > Halobacteria > Halobacteriales > Haloarculaceae > Halovenus. The sequence goes on along the minus strand of PUMG01000006.1, from coordinate 8,690 downwards.
TGGCCCACGAACTCGCACACATCCGCAACCGTGACGCGACCGTAATGTCGATAGCGTACCTCCTGCCGACGTTCACGTTCGTCGTCGCCTCCGTCACCTACCAGGTGCTCACCACCTTCCTCAAGGGGCTCTCGTATATGCACACGGGTGGCGGCCGGGACAGCGGGAGAGCCCTCGCAGTCATCATCGTTCTCTTCGTGGTGACCGCCGCTGTCACCATCACGGTGTCGGCCATCTTCTGGATTGCGAGCTTTGCGCTCTTTCGGCTCATCTCCCAGTACCGCGAGTACTCGGCTGACCGCGGTTCGGCCGCCGTCACAGGAAAACCGCTGGCGCTCGCCTCCGCACTCGACCGGATTGACCGGCGGATGGAGTCGCTCCCAGACCGCGACCTCCGGGACCTCGACGGCGGTGCAGAGGCGCTGTACATCGCGTCTCTCAACCTCCCGATGTTCAACGACGAAGACGACGACGATTCGATTCTGAGCCAGGAGCTGTTCCCCGGCTCACACCCGCCGACCGCAGACCGAATCGAACGCCTGCAGGAACTCGCCGGGGAACTGGAACGGTAGGTCGAACATGACCAGTGGGCAGGTTCCGGTGCTCTCGCCGATGCAGAGACCGAAACCCGCAAAGGAGTGGAGATGATCCGACACCAGATACGGACGAAAATGACCGAAGAATGGTAAATGTAACTGCCCGCACACATCGGCCTGGCCACATCACTTTGATTCTCTCAGCGTGCCTCCAGCGAGTCCCTCCCACTCGATTCGGTAGCCGAGTTCACCGAGAACGGCACTCGTCTCTTCTATCCCGTGCTCTCCGAGTACTGACTCAACCTCGTCGAGTCCCATCCCGACCGAGAGGTCGTCGGCGAGGCGTTCGAGGACGGCCGGACGAACCAGCGAGCCACCGATTCTCTCGTGGGCAGGAAAAGATATACCTTCGAGGGTATCAGTGCTGACGCCGTACTCAGCCGCGATGATTTCGAGAGTGGTTACGTTTGCGTCGGGAAAGAGTTCGTCGGGAAGTGTTTCGGCAGCGTCCGCCTGGAGGTCTGTTTCGTATCGACGGAGTGCGTTGCGGATGTCTCTGAGGCGGACGCTTCCCGAGTACGGGATTGCACGGTGGTCGCGGGCTTCGATCTCCTCGCCGACACCGAGGCTCTCGTCGACAGCGACCAGCATCTCGACGTCGTCGACGGCATCGAGTCTCGTGAGTTTCTTCTCGACGTACTCCGGCGTCCAGAAGCCCATAATCTCGAAGTACACGCGGAAGTCGCTGAAGTCGTAGTCGAAGGCGAAATCAGGGATGACGACGTGTTCGCCCGCCGGGATAGCGTCCGGTTCGCGAACGAGTGTCCAGTCGAGACCTAGCGCCTCGAAACGGCGGGCGAACTCCGCCTCGACACCGCTGTCGTAGGACACTTCTGCGACCGGGTCGACACCCGGAACGGAGACGTCGTCGTGGGTGAGCGTGAGTTCTCGCTCGGTACCACGGTCGTCAATAGTAGCTTCGAGTCGCCACTGTGCGGTGCTGGCAACGGTTCTGAGCAGGCGAGCAAATCGGGTTCCGTACCGGCGGGTGTTCCGAAAGAGGTCGTCCGGTCCGGTGACGACGATTTCACGGTCGGCTTCGGCGATAGTGCGACGCTCCTGGGGCGGGAGGAGTCGAACCTCATAGAGCAGTCGGAGGCGTTTGAGCGACGAGATGACCACTTTCGGGTCGTTCGAACGGATGCGAACCTCGGTCGCATCGAACAGCGCTGTCTGAGCGAGCGAGAGGTTGTACTGGGCGAGGAGTTCCGTGGGAGACCAGCGCGGATTCACGTCGACGAGTATCTCGCGGGAGTCGAGGTCGGCGTACAGCGACTGTTCGACCACCTCGGGTTCGGAACCGAGGCTGTGTGCGGCGGCTTTGAGCGCCTCGTTTCGGTCGTCTGTCGTCACGACGCCGACCGTCTCACTGGCAGCGAACACCGCTTTTCGGGTCCGTTCCGGGTCGAGTTCCGAGCGGGTCTCCCAGGTTGCATCCCGCTCTATCAGTTTGGCGAACCCACGGACGAGTTTGAAGTCGTCGCTCTCGCGCTCGATAGCCGTCAGGGCATCCCTGAGCGTCTCCCGGCGCTCACCGACGTGACCCTGATAACAGCCGATGACGCGCGCGGCGAGGGTTTTCTGACTCGCATCGACGAACTGGGGTCGATACCCCCCACCACGGCGGGAGACTCGCAGGAGGTCTTTCGTGAGCACAGCAGAGACTGCGCGCTCGCTCGGCAAAAAGAAACCGGCAAGAGAGAGGTGTGAGCAATCCACTCGGGCGTAATTTGATCAACGGAGTCCGTCGGGGAGGAAACCACGCTCGGGTGACCGTCACACATGCATTTAATACAATGTGCCGGGCTTACCAGAGGTATGGAACGTGAGTCCGACCAACCGTTGCTCGTCGAGCAGTTGGTCGACCTGCAGCTGTCGCTAGACGGCACCATCACGAATCTGCTCACCGCGGAGCTGTCGAATGGCGGGTCCTCCCGACTCGACCAGTCAGCAGTCGATGCGTTTGTAGCCGAGATTCAGGAACACCCCCTTCCAGCAGACATCGAGCGACTGCTGGAGGAGTATCACGAACTGCAAGACGCACGGCCGGTGTTCATGTGGCAGTGGGTTCATCGCCTCGCCCCACAGAACACGCTCCCGTGTGTCGAACGGGAGTTCACCGATGCCGTCCCAGTCGACAAGACGATCACTATTTTGTTCATCACGATGCTGGACGACCTGCTCGAAAAGCGCCAGGACCACGCGACGTTCGTCGAACTGGCGAAGATTCCCTCGGCACACCAGACGCCGGACACCACTAGAGACGATGTCGACACCGAGTACGTCGAGGTGGCACAGCAGGTGTGGGACACTCTCGTGGACCGTCTCCAGCGTGCGCCGAATTACGAGGTGTACGCGGACCTGCTTCGGTTCGACGTCAAGCAGGCGATAAACGCAATCGAGTACAGCGCGCTCGCGATTCAACACCCAGACCTCGTGACGATGACCGATCTGCTGCGGTATGAATCACACAACATGGTGATGTTCGCGTACGCAGACATCGACCTCATGCACTCGCCTCTGGCGGTCCGTGACGACCTGTCGACGCTCCGCGAGGCAATCTGGACGGCACAGCTCATGGCTCGAATCGGCAACTGGGTGAGTACGTGGGAACGGGAGCTTCGCGAGGGTGACTATAGCTCCGGCCCGGTCGTCTATGCGCTCGAAAACGGAGTCATCACCGGGGCAGAACTCGACCAGTTGCGTGAAGGTGGGAAGGAAGTGGTAGACGAACTGGTCGAGCGAATTAAAGACCAGGGTGTCGAGCAGACGTTGCGTGCGCGCTGGCAACAGCACTATCACCAGTTGCAGTGGTACAACCGCAAGCTGTCGACGGTCGACCTCGAACCGTTCATCGAAGGGATGGAGAACGTGTTGCGGTATCACCTCGCTTCGACCGGACTCAAGTGAGCCGTTCAGACACCGCGTGTGGGAGGAGTGCCCTGGAGAGAATCGAAGGGCGCAAGAGGGCTGTCGGTGACTGCTCCAGTCTGTGGACGCGGGCGAAGACATCGGCGACGGTCCCGTCGGTGTAGGCAGTGTGCATGAGACGGTCGAGATACCAGTTGACCAGATCGGTGCCACGGGGTTTCTCTCCTTCAGTTCGGGGGAACTCGAAGTCAGCACTGACGGTCATACGCCAGATGTCACTCACAGTGTTCGCACTCCGGTGGAAAAACCGTGGTGCGAGGTTCTCTCGGGTGCCGGCAGCAAGCGCGTGGTGGAGATGAAGTGCACCGAGCGCTGCGACGGACATACCCTGTCCGTAGATGGGGTTGAAACTCGCAATCGCATCTCCGGTGACGAGTAGTCCGTCCGGAAACCTGTCGAGTCGCTCGTAGTGACGCCACAGGTTAGACGGGAAGGGATAGTGGTGGATCTCCTCGGAAACCAGTTCGTTCTCTGTGAGCAACGCTTCGAACTCGGGAGCAGGGAGCGACCGAGCGAACTCCAGAAACTCCTGGTACGTCGTGGGTGGGTGGTCGCCGTTCATGCCGAACAGCGTCAGTATCTGCTGGTCGTTCTCCGCAGGGAGCGAGGCACCACCACGGGGACACTCCGGAGATGGACCAACGAGACAGGCACGGCAGTGCTCAGGTGACCGCTCCACGAGAACAGTGCTGTAGGCGAGGTCGATTGTGACCTCTTCAACTTCGGGCGGACGGTATCCCTGACGCTCGAGCCATCGGGGTGTTCGGGATGCTCGTCCCGTCGCATCGACGACGAGGTCCGCCGTGAGTTCTTCCCTGTCGCCGTCCTCACCGGAGAGACGGATACCGCGAACTGTCGTCCGGTCGTCGTCGATGAGATACTCGGTGAACGTACATCCGGAGCGGACACTCACCTCATCGAGACAGAGAACACGCTGACGAACAATCTGCTCGAAAAGCGGGCGACTCGCACAGAGCGTCGGGAGCTCATCGGAGCCATCAGCGAGACTCTCACCCCGGTAGTAGTAGTCGAATTCGGTCGCCATGTCGACCATCACGCCCCCGGCGTCACGGACTGCTCGTGTGTATCCTGGAAAGAGACTCTCCAGGGTGGCTCGCCCGGCCTCCAGCATCCCGTGAGCGTGACGACCCTGTGGCACACCGTCACGCACTGCGTGCTCTGGTGAAAGTGGGTCACGCTCGATTAGTGTCACAGCCTCGAACGCATCAGCGAGAACCCGTGCCGTCAGCAGTCCAGCCATTCCTGCACCCACGACGACCGCGTGACTTCCGACTGTCGAAACGAGACTGTCGTCGTACGGCTTGACGGCGTCGAGCGTCATTGGCCCTCGTCACAGCGCGGTGGTCTGTCGCTGTACACACCGCAGAGATAGTGTGTTCCCAGACAAAGTGCTATCGGTCGACTTCGGCTGATTGCCAATATTTATAATTGCTCTCGTTCAGGTTAGAAACATGGTACTACCCGATACTGGCTCGTCTTCTGACACCATACATATCCTCCATCTCGATGACGACCCCAGTATCACAGAACTTACTAATTCGTTTCTGGAGCGCGAGTCGGAGGCGTTCGATATCGTCACTGAGAACGACACACAGCGTGCGCTCGACAGGGTCGAAACAGAGAACATCGACTGTATTGTAAGCGATTACGATATGCCGGGGATGGATGGGCTGTCTTTTCTCGACGCCGTCCGAGAGGTCTCACCGGAGGTACCATTCATCCTTTTTACCGGAAAAGGGAGTGAGGAAATAGCAAGCGAGGCCATCTCGCGTGGCGTCACCGACTACATCCAGAAAGAGGCGAACCCCGACCAGTACACAGTGCTGGCGAATCGGATTCAGAATGCGGTCTCTCAGTATCGGGCCGAACGGGAGGTCGAACGACGCTCAGAGTGGTACAGTCGCATCCTCGAACACTCCTCCGATTACGTTCTGATAGTCGACAGTCATGGACAAGTCAGCTACGTCTCCCCCGCTATCGAGCGTGTCATGGGGTACACACCCGAGGAAGTCGTGGGAGCCAACTCCTTCCAGTACATCCACCCAGACTACCACGAGGACGCTGTAAACAGCTTTCTCAGAACTGTCGAGAATCCCGACGAAGAGGTGACCGTCGAGTACCAGTCGATAGCCAAAGACGGGTCGGTTCGCTGGCTCGAAGTCAGGGGGAGCAGCTTTCTCGACGACCCGCTCATCAACGGCGTGATGGTGAACATCCGGGACATCACCGAGCGCAAAGAGCGCGAACAGGAGATAAAACGCCAGAACGAACAGCTCGACCAGTTCGTCAGCGTCGCCTCCCACGACCTTCAGAACCCGCTCAACGTCGCAGCGGGTCACGTCGAACTCGCCCGAGAGGAGTGCACCAGCGAGCATCTCGACACCGTTGCGCAGGCTCACGAGCGCATGAGCGAACTCATCGACGAGTTGCTCGACCTCGCCAGGGCGGGCAAACAGGTACAGAAGACCGAACCGGTCGACCTCGCTACACTCATCGGAGAGTGCTGGAGGAACGTCGAGACAGCGGAGGCGTCGCTAGTCGTCGAGACTGGACTGACGATTCAGGCGGACCCCAGCCGTCTCAGACAGCTCGTAGAGAACCTGTTCCGAAACGCCGTCGAACACGCCGGAACTGACGTGACCGTCACAGTAGGAGAGCTTCAGGACGAACAGGGGTTCTACGTCACCGACGACGGTCCCGGCATCCCGGAAGAAGACCGAGAGCGAGTGTTCGAAGGCGGCTACTCGTCTGTGGAAGACGGGACTGGATTCGGACTGAGTATTGTCAAACAGGTTGCCAGTGCACACGACTGGGAGGTTGACCTTGTCGAGGGTGACGCGAGTGGCGCACGCTTCGAAATCACCGGTGTCGAACTCGTCGAGAATTGACATCCTCGCTTGCTTCGAGCAACGTTCGCAATCGGAGGCGGTCGTACTCGCCGAGGGCGACGAACAGCACTAATCCACACATAAACGAGAGCCCACCCAGTGACTGGACACCGACTCCGAATTCGAGCGTGCCAGCGAGCGCGACACTGACCGCAACCAGACTGACACCGACCACACTCCCGGCCCACCCTGCCCGCGTCGTGTACCCCTCTCGTCGGAACCTGACCCAGTAGTGAAATGCTGTTGCTGCAACAACGCTGCTACCCAGGAGGGCAGCAATCACCTCCCAGGACGCGACGATGCCGACGAAGAACGCAACGACGCCTGCGACGCAGAGACCGAAGGCGAACCGCTGGCCCAGCGAGAGTGCGGGCGAGAGAGCCGTCGACGACTTCTTCGGCTGACCTGTCTCGGGTGGTTCGTTCGTTCCGGATGCTTCGTTCGTCTCTGTACCGGCGTGTTTCACACGCTGGCCGCGCCGAATGAACGTCCGGGAGTGAAACTCTCCGTGGCCGTTCTTCCCCTTCGCGAGGGGTGAGAGGTCCGGTTTGTGGTTGGATGAACGCTCCGAACAGTCGTTCGTTGATGACTCCGACGTGGCGTCGGTCGACGCACACTCTTCGTCATACTCACGCTCTAGCGGTGAGTCCACGACGAGGTCGTCGAAGCGAACAGGAAGGCCGGCGGCCAGTTCGAACCGTGGGTGGTCTTGCACCTGAAAGTGGAGGTGTGGTTCGCTGGAGTTGCCGGAGTGGCCACACCGGCCGACCTGCTGGCCGTGCTCGACGTACTCACCAGCCTCGACAGCCAGACTTCCGGGCACGAGGTGAACGAGAGTGGAGAACTCCCCGGGAGCGTGCCGGATGACGATGAACCCGCCACGGATGTCTCGCTTTGCCACATGAGAGAGACCGTCCGCACGTCTGGACTCGGCTGCGCTATCCCACGCCTCGACAACGACTCCGTCCGCTGGTGCGAGGACTGGTTCGTCGTAGCAGTAGTAGTTCTCGACGACTGCGCTCGTTCCTTCCGGACGTGACCGGCCGTCCTCGTCAGTGATGACGAAGTCGTAGGCGTAGCGCTGAGTCACCGGAAACCACGAGTGTGAGTCCGTCCGTTCGTGGCCGCCGTTGACCACTGTCCACGTCCCCTCGAACGGAAGCCGGTAGGAGACACGCTGGTCGTAGCTTTCGGGTGCCGGGAATGAACCACGGTGGCGCACGTACGCCGGAATCATCCCAAGCATTTGAAGCGCATCCTGTGTGAGGATCACTGGATTGAGAAACGTCAGCGGGATCATGACGTAGGCTTTCACCCACAGTCTCCAGTCGCCCATGTGAATCCAGTCTATCGGCTCCGGCGGCTTGTCATCTCTCTCGAACGCCCAGGTGAACAGCGGGGCGACGAGCGGCCAGAGAAAGAACAGGAAGAACAGCCCGAACACCTGCATGAACGCGAGTGACTCGAACAGCCAGCCGGGAACCGCGAGCAACCCGAGCAAGCCGAGGTGAAACGACGTTATTCGCATCGACAGAACGTTCGACAGAGACGCACGTATAGATTTTGAGAACTGAGCTTCACAAGCAGTCGAGACGTTCATTGTGCAGTCAGTCAAACACGCGAACATGACTGGGACAGCGAGGTCAACATGACCACGACAGACAGCGAGGTCGACATGACCACGACAGACAGCGAGGTCGACATGAGTGGGACAGACGGCAGGGTCGACATGACCGCGTTCTCGTTGCTGTCACACGAACTTCGACTGGGGATTCTGGAGGCATTTTTCGAGCGGTGGACGGCGCTCGACCCGGACGCGATGGCCGAAACGAAACGCGAGCGTGGGATGTCCTACTCTGAGTTGATGGACGCGGTCGGGGTGGCAGACAGTGGCAAGTTCAACTACCACTTACAACAGCTCCGGGGCGTCTACGTCGAGAAGGTCGACACACAGTACGTTCCAACGGCGAGCGCGATTGCCCTGTATCAGACAGTCCTCGCCAACCGACCGACAGAGATGGCCGACCAGACAAAGTTCGACATCGGGATACCCTGTCCGTACTGCTCGGGTGACGTCCTCGGCCGATACGAACAGGAGTCACTCACCGTCGAGTGTGTCGACTGTGAGGAGTGATCAACTTCCCCGGCCTGAAGGCCGGCGTTTGTCGGTGAACTCCCGGTCTGGCCTACGAAGAGGCAGGCGTGAAATCGCCGTTCCCGTTCAGCGTTCCCGACTTCAGGGCGAGTTGATTGG
>PUMG01000114.1 GCA_003551265.1 Halovenus sp. | reverse complement strand
GGACGAAATCGACCGCGAGAGAGCCACCGAGTCTATCAACGCACACTGTGAGAGCATGGTCGAGACGGTCAAGCGCCTCGAAACGCTCATCGACGTGCTCACACACGTCAGTGACAGCACTGACGTCCCCGTTCAGAGCGCGCTGGTAGAGGCTCGTCGTCGGGCACGCGAGCGGGTTCCGGAACTCGAAGTCGAGACTGCTGGCGCGACGGAGGCGACCGTTCGTGCCGACGAGTTACTTCCGCTTGCACTCGCGGAACTGTTTGTCAACGCTGGCGAACACGGCGATGGTGTCGCGTCGGTCACTGTCTCCGAGCGCTCGGAGTCAGTTGTTATCGAAGTCGCCGACGACGGACCTGGCATCAACCTGACGCCAGTCGAGTCGGCATTCGAGCCAAACGTCCGCGACCCTGAAAGCGAGGGTGAAGGACTCGGGCTGTTTCTCGCAACGCTCGTCGTCGACCGCTACGGCGGCGACATCCGGATAGTCGAGACAGACGGCGGGACGACAGTCGAGGTTGAGATTCCGACGCCCACGAGTTTTCTCTCGGAGTCGAATAGCATATCTAGAGGTTATCGTACGTCATCATAGATCTCTCGCTGTACGTTGCAGCGAGAATCTCTGTACAGGTACGATACTCCCTATACTGACGGACGAACAGCCGTCTGGATTGTTGTCCACCAGTCTCAGTCTGCGGTTCCGCTCTGGGGGTCCAGCTCTGGCCGCGATACCTCCCGGTCGCGTTCCTCACCGGGGATGTCGTACGGGTACTTTCCGGTCACACAGCCGAGACAGAGTTGACTTTCGGTCGCTTCGAGTGCGTCTGTGATAGCCTCTATCGAGAGGTACTGCAGGCTGTCGGCTCCGAGTTCGTCTCTGATCTCCTCGACAGACCGGCCCGGTGCGATGAGTTCTTCCCGCGTTTTCATGTCGATACCCATGTAACAGGGCGCGATGATCGGCGGTGAGCCGATGCGGACGTGAACCTCTTCGACACCAGCGTCTCTGAGCAACTGGATGAGCTGTCTCGAGGTCGTCCCCCGGACGATAGAGTCGTCGATGAGCGTCACGGTCTGTCCCTCGATGGTTGATTTGATGGGGTTGAGTTTCAGTCGGACAGCCTGCTCGCGCTCGTCCTGTGTGGGCATGATGAACGTGCGCCCGACGTAGCGGTTTTTCATCAGCCCCTCGGCGAACTCCGTTCTGGCTCCGGCATCGCTCGCCGCGTCGGCGTAGCCGGAGGCGAACGAGCGCCCGGAGTCGGGAACTGGTATGACGACATCGGTCTCGACGCCGGATTCTTCCCAGATTCGCCGCCCGAGTTCACGCCTGACCTCGTAGACGAGCGTGTCGTCGATGATGGAGTCCGGCCTGGCGAAATACACGTGTTCGAAAAAGCAGTGTGCCGTCTGTGGGGCGTCGACGAGCTGGTAGCTGTTGTAGCCGGTTCCGTTCGGCTCCAGTACGAGTAACTCGCCGGGTCTGACGTCGCGGATTCGTTCACCACCCACGGTGTCGATTGCGGCCGACTCCGAGGCGAGAATGTACCCATCGTCGAGTTCGCCAAGCACCAGCGGACGGTTGCCCTGTGGGTCTCTGACCCCGAGGACTTTCTCGCCGTGCATTATCGTCAGCGAGTACGAGCCGTGGATGCGCCTCATCGTCTTTCGGACCGCGCTCACCAGCCCCTCATCGAGCAAGTTTCGCGCGAGGTCGTGGGCGATGACTTCGGTGTCGCCGCTGGAGGTGAACGCGTGGCCGTTCGCTTTGAGCTCTTCTCTGACGTCGTCGGCGTTGACGAGGTTTCCGTTGTGGGCCAGGCCGAGCGAGCCGCTTTTGAACGAGACTGAAAACGGCTGCGCACAGCACTCGGTGACGCTCCCCGCGGTTGGATAGCGGACGTGACCGATGCCCTGGGGACCAGGGAGGAGTTCGAGGTCGGCGGGTGTGAACGCATCGCCGACGAGTCCCATCTCGACGTGGTCGTGTTGTTGGAACCCGTCGTGGGTTGCGATGCCTGCGGACTCCTGGCCGCGGTGCTGGAGCGCATACAGTGAGTAATAGAGCGGGCGCGCGGCGTCCGTCTCGCGCAGCGAGATACCGACAACCCCGCACTTCTCGTGCATCTTATTCGCCAGCTTTGCTCTGCCAGGCATACTCTCGGCGTTTCGCCGACTTCCCGAACCCGCACGACGCACAGACTCCCTTTTTCACGTGGTAGGACGCTTCCCCACAGCGGCGGCACTTGACGTGTATCTTCTTGTTCTTTTTCCCCTGACTCGATGTTCCTTTGGTCATGGTTGTATCGAAACGACGTTATCGCCGCGTATAATCGTTATGTCTTCGTCCGCCTCGACCACCAGATTCATGTGCTGGTCGTATCCCACGAGAACACCCGTGTACTCCTGCCCACCCTTGAGGGTGACTGTGACCGCTGTGCCAACGGAGTCTTCCAGCACGTCGAGCGGTCGGTTGCCGGTCTCGCTCATATTTCAACCGGATAGCGACGGCCGCTTAAACGTACCGGTACACTCGAATTAGTGAATCTCGGGGTACACCCGACTGAACTAATTTCGGGATACACCCGAATGAGCGAATTTCGGTACACATAACTCTGCGCCATCGAAACCAGTAGACGAGCACACGATGAAACTACACGAGTATCAGGCAAAAGATGTGTTTGCCGAGGCCGGGATTCCAACGCCCGAATCGGAGTTGGCCCGGACCGTCGACGAAGCTGTCGAGATTGCTGACGACATCGGTTATCCTGTCGCTATCAAAGCGCAGGTACACGTCGGTGGCCGGGGCAAGGCTGGAGGTATCAAACTGGTCGACGACAGCGAGGAGGCCCGTGAGGCCGCAGACGCAATTCTCGGGATGGACCTCAAGGGATACACCGTCAAGTCCGTCCTCGTCGAGGAGGCAGTCGACTTTGTCGACGAACTCTACGTTGGTGTGACGATGGACCGCGGCGTCGGTCGGCCCGTGGCGATGGTTTCGACCCGGGGTGGCGTCAACATCGAGGAAGTCGCGGACGAAGACCCGGACGCAATCGCACGCGAGCACATCGATCCCGCGTTCGGAATGCACGATTTCCAGGCACGCAAGGCCGTCTACGACGCCGGTATCGACCGTGAGGTTGCGGGCGATGTCGCTTCCATCCTCACGACGCTGTACGACCTCTGGGAGGAGCGCGACGGCGCTGACGCAGAGATTAACCCGCTGATGGTCACAGCCGACGACGAGGTGGTCGCCGCGGACGCGGTGTTCAACATCGATGGTGACGCGCTCTTTCGTCAGCCAGACCTCGCGGAGATGGAGGAGAAAGCCGCTGGGGACGAGCTCGAAGCGAAAGCCAACGAGTACGGCTTCGAGGGTGCGAACTACGTCCGTCTCGACGGCAGCGTCGGCATCATCGGCAACGGCGCAGGGCTGGTGATGACGACGCTCGACCTCGTCGACCACTACGGTGGCTCACCTGCGAACTTCCTCGACATCGGTGGTGGCGCGAAAGCCGAGCGCGTGGCGAACGCGCTCGACCTCGTCTTCTCGGACGAGAACGTCGACGCTGTCGTGTTCAACATCTTTGGAGGAATCACCCGCGGAGACGAGGTCGCAAACGGAATTAACGAAGCGCTTGCACAGTTCGACGAGATTCCAAAGCCGGTGATCGTCCGACTCGCCGGTACGAACGCGGAAGAAGGCATGGAGATACTCAACACAGACCTCGTTCAGGTCGAAGCGACGCTCGAAGATGCGGTCCAGGCTGCTGTTGAAGCAGCCACGGAGGTGAACGCATGAGCGTTCTTGTCGACTCCGACACCCGTGTCGTCGTGCAGGGAATCACCGGCGGCGAGGGCCGATTCCACACCGAACAGATGATCGAATACGGCACCAACGTCGTCGCCGGTGCAGTCCCCGGTCGTGGTGGACAGGAGGTCGAAGGAGTCCCCGTCTACGACACAGTTGCAGGTGCAACTCGGGAGGAGGATGCGAACGCTGCCGTCGTGTTCGTCCCGCCCGCCTTCGCCGCCGATGCGCTGTTCGAAGCACTTGACGCCCCGCTCGACCTTGTTGTCGCCATCACTGAGGGCATTCCGACACAGGATATGAGCCGCGTCTACCGTCGCCTCCAGGAGACTGACACCCACCTCATCGGTCCCAACTGCCCCGGCATCATCACCCCCGGCGAGACCAAACTCGGTATCCTGCCGGGTAACATCTTCGCGTCAGGTAACGTGGGTCTGGTCTCGCGGTCTGGGACGCTCACGTACCAGATCGTCGATAACCTCACACAGCGTGGCATCGGACAGTCGACGGCAGTCGGTATCGGCGGCGACCCGATCATCGGGACGGACTTCATCGGCACGCTTGCGCTGTTCGAGGAGGACCCCGACACCGACGTAATCGTGATGTGTGGTGAAATCGGCGGCGAGGACGAGGAGAACGCCGCCGCCTACATCGACGAACACGTCGAGACACCCGTCGTGGGCTTCATCGCCGGGCGAACCGCCCCACCGGGCAAGCGAATGGGTCACGCGGGTGCAATCGTCTCCGGGTCCGGGACTGGAACGGCCAAGAGCAAGATAGAGGCGCTCGGTGATGCTGGCGTTCCTGTGGGAACCACGCCTGATGACGTTGCCGAACACGTCGAAACGCTGCTCTGAAAGCTGCGAACACTCCTGTTTTCTGATTCGGTTGTGTCCTTTTGATACCCAAGCGGTGGATTCTTATCGGTTCTATCCTCTAGTTGTGGTATGGAACGAACGAGTCGACGGCAATTTCTCGTGGCGACTGCCAGCGGAGTTACAGTTGGACTGGCAGGCTGTCTGGGCGGCGGGTCGGCGGAACTCGACGAGTTCTCGACCGAGGACCGACCATTCCTTGGGAGTTCTGACGCACCAGTGCAGATGGCTGTGTTCGAGGACTTCGCCTGTCCTGGGTGTCGGGACTTCAAGACACAGGTGTCGCCGGCAATCATTCAGGAGTACGTCCAGAGCGGGGATGTGCTCTACTACCATGCGGACTTTCCGATTCCGGTCGACGGTACGTGGTCGTACGCTGTCCCAAGCGCTGCGTGGGCGATCTACGACGAGGCTGGAAACGATGCGTTCTGGACGTTCACTGCGAGCGTGTATCAGTACCAGAATAGCTACTCCTACGACCTCATCGAGGATGTCGCTGCAGCGGTCGGACAGGAAATCGAGACCGACGCCGAGGAGCTGGGTGCAACGGCCCGGTCGGCGGCCGAGGACGAGACCTACCGCGACCAGCTCGACGACGACTACGACCTGGGTGAGGAGTGGGGCGTCACTGGAACGCCAACGGTGTTCGTCGGTGAGGAGAGCGTCGACTGGGACTTCGACACGGTCTCCCAGGCGATTGAAGAGAAGCTGTGAATGCAATAAAAGCGCATATCGGTACGATACAACCCGCATTTTTCAGAAAGCAGGCTTCTGGACCGGACTACGCATCGAGTTCTGCTGCGACCGTCTTCGTATCGAACAGTTCGGGGTCGAGCACAAGGTCGGCCTGACCGCGGGCGAAATCCGGTAACGTATCGTCGTCGTAGACGACCACTTTCAGGTTCGGATTGAGGTCCTTTGCAACCGGAATCGAGGTGGCCTGTGCGACTTCGGTGAGGACGTACACACTCGCGTCGACGATGCCGCCGTCTTCGAGCCCCGGTCGATTGCCGACGTCGACTGCCGAGACCTCGAACCCTTCGGCCTTGATGGCGGTTGCGATGTCGTGGCTGTCCGTCCCAACGACCACCACGTTGTTGTTTTCGCTCATCTCACTCGTACTCGATCGTTGCGGGTGGTTTGTGAGTCACGTCGTAGACCACCCGTGCCACGGTTTCGTTCTCGCCGGTGATGCGTGACTGTATCCGCTGGAGGGTTCCCCAGTCGAGTTCCTGTGCGCGTGCGGTCATGCCGTCTCTCGACTCGACCGAACGGACGGCGACGACCCAGCCGTGGACGCGGTTGTCACCTTTGACGCCAGTTGCCTTGCCGATGACTGCCGCCAGCGCCTGCCACGGCTCGTGCTCTTCGAGTTCTTCTTCGACGACGTGGTTCGCCGCTCGCGCAACGGCGAGTTTTTCCTCGGTCACTTCACCGAGAATCCGAACGGCCAGTCCCGGTCCGGGAAACGGCATCCGCTCGGAGATTATCTCCTCGAGGTCGAGCGCGCGAGCGACCTCGCGGACCTCGTCCTTGTAGAGGTCACGCATCGGCTCGACGAGTCCCTCGAATTCGATGCGCTCGGGCAATCCGCCGACGTTGTGATGGGATTTGATGGTCCCCTCACTCTCGATACGGTCGGGGTAGATGGTCCCCTGTACGAGGTACTTCGCGCCGGTCTCTCTCGCGACGGTCTCGAACTCACGGATGAACTGCTCGCCGATTGCGTGGCGCTTCTCTTCGGGGTCCGTGACACCTTCGAGAACGTCGAGGAAGCGGTCTTTGGCGTCGACAATTCGCAGCGAGTCCATGTACGAGAACGTCTCGCGTATCTGTTCGGTCTCGCCCTTTCGCATCAACCCGGTGTCGACGTAGACGGGCGTCAACTGGTCGCCAACGGCCTCGTAGGCGAGTGCGGCCGCCGTCGAGGAGTCGACACCGCCGGAGAGCGCGATTATTGCGTCTGCGTCGCCGATTTCCGTGGCGATTTCGTCGAGTTTCTCCTCGATGAAGGAGTCGACGTCGACCATCAGTGCTCACCTCCTGTGGCACAGACCGCATCGACGAATCCCAGAAACGGCGGACTCGCACGGGTCGGCCGGGACCGGAACTCGGGATGGAACTGTGTACCGAAAAAGAACGGATGCTCCGGCAGTTCGAGAATCTCCATGCGCCTGCCGGAGGTGCCGGAGAACACCAGCCCGTTCGCTTCGAGGTCGTCGAGATAGTCGAGGTTCACCTCGTAGCGGTGGCGGTGTCGTTCTTTACACGCGGTGTCGCCGTAGAGGTCGGCCGCGAGTGTTCCCTCTGTTATTTCGGTGATGTGGGTGCCAAGTCGCATCGTTCCCCCCATGTCGTCGAGGTCTTTCTGCTCGGGAAGCAAGTCGATGACGGGATGGCCCGTCTCCTCGTTGAGCTCCGCAGAGTGAGCGTCGTCTAGCCCGAGCACGTTGCGCGCGAACTCGACGACCGCCATCTGAAAGCCCAGACAGAGACCGAGAAACGGCACGTCGTTCTCGCGGGCGTAGCGAATCGCCTCTATCTTGCCCTCTGTTCCCCGTGAGCCGAACCCACCGGGGACGAGTATCCCGTCGACGTCGCTGAGTTCGCCGTCTTCGCCGTCGGCGAGAGTCTCGGAGTGAATCCACTCGTGATGAACCGCAACGTTGCGTTCCAGCCCGGCGTGTTTGAGCGCCTCGTGAATCGAGATGTAGGCGTCTTCGAGCCCGTACTTGCCGACGAGTGCGACACGGATGGAGTCTTCCGTTGCACGGGTCACTCGCTCGCGCCACTCGGTGTCACGTTCGTTCTGTGTCAGCGCCTCGTCTGTGAGGCCGAGATGCCCCAGCACGTAGCTGTCGAGACCTTCCTCTTCGAGCATCAACGGGACGTGATAGATGTCGTCCACGTCGGGATTCGAGAACACGGCGTCCTGTGGGACGTCACAGAACAGCGCTATTTTCTCGCGGGTGTGCGCGTCAAGGGGGTCCGGACAGCGCCCAACCAGCACGTCTGGCTGGAGACCGATGCTCCGCAACTCCTTGACGCTGTGCTGTGTCGGCTTCGTCTTCTGCTCGCCGTTTTTCGAGTACGGGACGAGCGTGACGTGTGCGAACAGGATGTCGTCATCGTCTTCTTCGTGAGCGAACTGTCGAAGCGCCTCCAGATACGGCATCCCCTCGATGTCACCGACCGTGCCACCAACCTCGATTATGCAGACGTCGCTGTCTGCGGCCGCCTCCCTGACGCGTCGTTTGATGTCGTCGGTGATGTGTGGAATAATCTGAACGGTCTTGCCGAGGTAATCGCCTGCGCGTTCTTTCTCGATGACGTGGTCGTACACCTTTCCGGTCGTCACGTTGTGGTCTGAGGTCATGTCGATGTCGAGGAAACGCTCGTAGTTCCCCAGGTCGAGGTCGACCTCGCCGCCATCTTTGAGTACGTACACCTCGCCGTGCTGGAACGGGTTCATCGTCCCTGCGTCCACGTTGAGGTAGGGGTCGATCTTGACTGCCGTGACGTCGAACCCGGCGTTCGCCAGCAACCGGCCGGTGCTGGCTGCAGTGATACCTTTGCCGAGACCGGACATCACGCCACCCGTCACAAAAATGAACTTCCGCCCCAGACTCGGGTCGTAGCCTGTGTTTGTCGGCATACCGACCGTGTGCTGGCTACCGTCAAAACCGTTTCGAACCACCGACCTTGCGAGTGGTTTTCTCACACTCATTGACGGGTATCCAGCAGGAACGAGACGACGAGTTCTGCGGCCTTCGACTGCTGTCCCACGAAGAAGTGGTCCGCAGGGAGCGAGTTGATGTGATATCCGAGTTCGCGTGCGCGGTCGACGACTGGTTCCCAGACGGCGATGTCGTCTCGCTCACCGTAGACGACCTGTGTGGGACAGCGAATCGCAGACAGTGCGTCGACGACACTGCCTTCGTTGTCCACCTGTGCCGCTGGCGCGAGTGCCGAGAGCGCGTCTGGTGGCAGTTCGTTTTGACCAGATGTATCTGAGTGGGGACCGTCTGTTCCGGTTGCACTCGCCAGAATTGCCATCGACGCGCCGAAGCTGAAACCGAACACTGCGACGGACTCGTAGCGCTCGCGCGCCCACGCCATCGCCTGCTTGACATCCTGCTGTTCGCCACGTCCCTCGTCCCAGGGTCCGTAATCGAATCGGAGGCAGTCGACGTTCGATTCGGCAAGCGCGTCGCTGACGGCCTGCAGGCGACTATCGTGTCTGTTTCCGCCGTGTTCGGGATGTGGTGGGCACGCGACGACGACAGAGTCACCACCTGCGCTGTCGAGAGTCGCGGCAAGTGTTCGTCTGCCAGGTATCGAGGTGCGTCCGTTCATATCCCAGATACAGATGTAAGAATTTTAAGTCTCGTGGGTTCGTGGTGTTCTGCATGGGCATACTGTCACGTACCTCGTACGTCATCCGGTCGAAGCTCAACGCGTTGCTCAACAGGGCGGAGGACCCCGGTCAGACGCTGGATTACTCCTACGAACAGCTCCGTGATGAACTCCAGCGAGTCAAACAGGGCATTGCGGACCTGACGACTCAGAAGAAACGGCTCGAGATACAGAAACGTCGACTCGAAGAGAACGTCGAAAAGCACAACGAACAGGCGAGACAGGCCGTCGAACAGGGTCGAGACGATCTCGCACGTCGGGCACTCGAGAAGAAAAAGCAGAAGATGAACCAGATAGAGGGGCTCGAGGGACAGATTGCAGATCTCGAACACAAACAGGACGGTCTCATCGAGCAGAAGAACGAACTCCAGCAGGAAATCGAGGAGTTCCGGACTCGCAAGGAGACGATGAAAGCACGCTACGAGGCTGCAGAGGCGAGCGCGCGCGTCAATGAAGCAATGACCGGTGCTGGCGAGGAGATGCAGGATATCGCCCGGACCATCGAACGCGCCGAAGAACGGACCGAGGAGATGGAAGCGCGCTCGGCAGCGCTCGACGAACTCCGAGAGAGCGGTGCGATAGAATCACAGCTCTCGGATAAGAGTGATCTGGACCGTGAACTCGAAGAACTCACCGCCGACAGCGCCGTCGACCGCGAACTGGACACGCTCAAATCCGAAGTCAGCGGCGAAGAACCCGAAGAAGAGGCTGCAGACGTCGACGAAGAGAGCGTCGACGATATCGACGAGGAGGCTGTCACAGACGTCGACCTCGAAGAACTGGAAGCGGAAGTCGACCAGTCCGAAGTGGATGCTGAACTCGAAGAACTCAAAGAAAAAGAGCAGTGAACGGATGCGATGACTCTCTCAACCGAGAGTGATCTCCTCGACAACGGCCGGTGAGTCGTTACTCGGGTCGTTGACTGCCGTCGAGACTGGGTATGCCCGCATCTTTTGCGCTGGATACGGCTCGAGCAACTTCTGTGCGTTCGCTGGTGTCTCCTCCAGCCAGTGCTGTTCGTCGTCCTCGTGCAGAATGACCGCCATCCGGTGGTGGAGGTCCGCAACGACGTCGTTCGGCTCCGTGGTCACGATGGTAAAGCTCTCGACGAGGTTGGCGCTCTGTGTGGCTGTCTCGCCGGTGAAATCACCGAGACCTGTCTGTGTGGTGGGGGGCTTCCACTGGGTCCACAGCCCGGCCATTGCGAAGGGTTCGCCGTCGTCGAGCGTCACCCTGTATGGTTGTTTCTGTCCGTCTTGCTCGACCCACTCGTAGAAGCCATCAGCCGGAACGAGACATCGGCCCGCTCGAAACTCACCCCGTGGTGCCTGCTCAAACGCGTCGCTGAAACTCGGGGTTTCGGTCAGCGTCTCTGCCCGGGCGTTGATGTGGCCACCATCGCTTTTGCTGTCGGCCCAGGACGGAATCAGCCCCCACTCCATCGCCTGGAGAGCTGTCGTGTCCTCGTCGCTGATGACCGGCAACGACTGACTCGGGGCGGCGTTGTACCGTGGTTCGTACGCCGAAACGTCGACATCGAAGCACTCACCCAGTTGTTTTGGAGGAGTGAACAGACTGTATCGACCACACATAGCTTCGTTACGGTCGCCGCACCTATAAACTCGTGAACTGTCTTCCTGGTGTCGCTGTCGGCTTCAGTGGCTGGCTTTGGACTCTGCCGGCTTGCCCCTGGATTTAAACCGTATGCCGCCATATCATTGTACGATGGTCGGCCGGTCGTTCGTCATTCCCGTACATCCGAAGAGAACGTACCCGTACAGCGGTGGTCTCCAGTACGAGGGCGGAACCACGTTCTCGCTCGTTCCCGAGGGTGACTGGCTGGATTCGGAGCTCACCGACCTCGTCGAACAGGTTCTGGAGGAGGGGCCGTACCGCTACGGAGACTTTTTCAATCTGCCGATGCCCGTCTATCTCGTCCGCGACGACGAAACAACCGACGTGTTTCGTGTCTCAATCCGCGACGGCTCGATACGATTTCACGTCCTTCCTGAAACCGACTCGCCCGGGTTACAGGCCATGTACCACCGACTCGACGAGCGAACCGACGACACGTTCCACGTACAGCGCGATATTGACGAATCCCACTAGTTCCGAAACCATCCGTCTTATCTTACTATCAGACGAACAGTACAGTATGACGAAATACCGTGGAACCTGGGATGGGACTGAAGTCGAGACGTTTCTGGAGGAGACGACGGTTCCGATGCGATTGGCCACACACCGGCCGGACGGGTCGCTGTGGCTCGTGACGCTCTGGTACCGACATCGTGACGGGACACTCGAATGTTCGACGAAGGCGGATGCACACGTCGTCCGGTTTCTCCGAACAGACCGTGAGGTTGCGTTCGACATCTCGACGAATCAGATTCCCTACCGTGGAATCAGAGGCAACGGGACTGCGACGGTCTCCGCTGACCCGGACAAAGCCGTGCTTCGTGACCTTCTGGAGCGGTATCTCGGCGGGACAGACTCCTCACTCGCCAACTGGTTACTCGGTGAGGACCGAGAGGAGGTGTCGATTCGAATCGAACCCCGAGAGGTGTACAGCTGGGACTACAGCGACCGGATGTGAATATCTCCGAACAGGGACGACGCCTGGTCACCAGTGTGTGTGCTCGAGCGTGTGTAGCGGTCTGTTTTCGATAGCTGACCGGAGTTCAGCAATTGCGTCCTGTGGCGCTCCGCGAGTTGCAGCGAGAACGGCGTACACCTCTTCACGCGACACCTTCACGTCGCGGTCGGTCAGCGCGTCTTCCGGCCGGTCGGTGAGTTCTCTGAGGGTTCCGACCGCGAGCAAGAACGGAACACCCCACGCCGCGAGTGTGTTTCCATCCCGCAGCGGCATTGCAGTCAGATACTGCTGTGCGTCGTCGAGGTACGTTCTGGCACGGGCCGCAGTCCGCTCGACGACAGTCGCCGCATCGTCGCGATACTCCGGGTCGACGACGCGCTCCTGTGGAACGCCGGCTTCGCGGAGCCACGCGGCCGGAAGATAGACGTTGTTCTCTTCGGTGTAGTCGTCGCTGACGTCCTTGGCGATGTTGACGAGCTGTAACAACAGCCCGAAGCCTTCGGCCGTCTCGTAGAGCGTTCTCCGACGGGAGGCGGATATCTCCCCTTGCGTCAGCAGGTTCGTTATCAGGTAGCCAACGGTTCCGGCGGCGTAGTAGCAGTAACGTTCGAGTTCTTCGGCGCTCTCCAGACGGAGCCCGCCAGTCTCGGCGTAGCGCTCGACGAACGTCGCCATCCCTTCGACGAGTTCCAGCACCGGTGGTACGATTGCCTCGCGAACTTCTGGTGGCTGCTCCTGAAATGTCGCGTGAACGCGGACGGCTTCGCCGACGACGTGCCAGTCCGGTGACCGCTCTGCTTCCGGTGGCTGCCACGGCTCTGCTTCGTCGACGAACGTCTCCATCTCTGTCTCGTCGTTCGGGTCGAGTGCCCGGCCGTACGTTCGCAACAGTGCGGCCGCATCGGCGGGCGGGATGTGTCCAGCATCCTCGATAGTATCCGGTATTCGACACAGGAGATATCCGAGACAGATTCGGGTGGCCATCGGCTCTTCAAGGGTCTCTACTGTCAGAGCAAACGTGCGAGAAACGTCCTGCACCGCGTCGTGACACCACGCAATATCGGCGTTATCCAACTCGGGCGGGGGGCCGCCGTCTAGACTCATTGAGATACGCTTCATACGGGTGGAACTGGCAAAAAACCTTCCATGCGTGCTATTGACCGGCGATGAGTCGGGTACCTTCCTCGATTCCATCGACGAGGAGTCGTCCGATGCCTTCGATTCCGCCGACATCTGCTGCGATGTACGGCAACAGCGCCACGACGAACAAGACGCTCGCCGTGAAACTCGCCAGGTTCGCCGCAGTCATGATACACAGCAGTCGAAAGAGTCCGACATCACGGTACAGCAGTCCCACCCGGTTCGTGAGTGTGCCGGTGCCTTTCTGGAGTACGTTCTTCATCACCGGGACGTCCGAGAGCCGCACTTTCGTGTACCTGAGTTCGACGTAGGCCACGAACAGTCCCGGCGTGATAAGTGGGTTGACGCTCGTCACCCAGGCCACCGCTCCACCAGCGCTCGCGCTCTTCCAGTGTGCGCCGCTCAGATAGGCAACGCCAGCGGCGGCGATGAAGTTCACCAGAAACCACGAGACGAACAGCTGTATCAACAGCCAATCCTGTGCCCCACCGAGTGCGAGCAAAACGAACAACAGCCCGAATCCGAGCATGCACGCGTAGCCAAAGCCCCGGTACAGCACCGACCGCAGTCGACCGGACGGCAGTGGCTCTGTGAACTGCGCTTCCTGTGGCAGACTCGACGGGCTTTCGACGTAGTGTTCGATGTCGTCTCTCCGGCCCGCACCCACAACTGCGAGCGTATCGTATCCTGTATCACGCAACGCGAGCAATCGACGAGCGATGACCGTGTTTCGCTGGTCGGTCAACGCGACAGCATCCTCGTGGCTCCGAGCGAACTCCTGGGTCATCAGCGTGGTCGGGTCCGTATCCAGCAACTCCTCGATGTCGGTTCGGTGTGTGTCGAACCCTCGTGTTGCGGCGGCGAGCAACAGATATAGCGGCGTCGCAAACGCCAGGCCGAGCAGGATAATCACGACGATTGCATCGAGGAACGAAAGCGTTGGTTCCGTAAACTCGCCCAGAACCGGGAGTCCTCCGTCGGGACCGGTCTCCGGTGGAATGAGAAGTGGCGGTGTAAAGAGTCGAACTGTTGCTCCGAGGAGTAGTCCCCAGAACAGACCGATTGCGAGCGCGGCTTTCAGCGACCCGCCCAGCTCGGAAACGAGCGCACCACCGACTCTCAGCCTGTCTCCGAACCGGGTCTGCTTCCACAGGCGCTGTGTGGTGACGTTCAGATTCCGGTCGACTGTTGCGACTGTGCCATTCGCGGTCTCTACACTCTCGAGTATCGTCCGAAGCGCGTCCTCGTGGGTGGTTTCGAAGTGCCCGCTGAAGCGGTTTTCTGCGACTGACTGGAGCCACTGACCCAGAAACTGAAACGTCGTCTGGCCCGAGAGAACTTCGTCCCGGTCCACCTCTTCGTCGTCCTGACCAACCAGTTGTCTGTACCGGTCTTCGTCGAGTTCGAGCGCAACGACATCGGCTTTTTCGACTGCGACCGAGTCGACGACGTCCGAGACGCTCGTCGAATCAGCGTGGTTCACCTCGACGAAGTGAATGTCACCCTTCTGGTTGGTGTCGATTTCGGGTGGCTCGGTCGACTGGATCAGCGCCTTGGGACTTGCCGTGTCCGCGGCTCCTCTCGGGTGTTCACCACTACGACTCTCGTTTCGACTCCCCATCGATTCACAGGTTACTCCGAATCCAGATAAACGTTTTCTGCGTCGTCGAGCCACTCCTGATGTAACGCGGCTGTCGCGTCGGGAACGTCGACACTCAGTTCCTGGGCACGGTGGTACCACCTGTGTACTCCGTCAACGTCACCTTCGGCGTGACACACCTCGACCAGGTGTTTGAGAGTCCGCAGGGCGTGGTCGTATATCCCTTTGCTCTGGAAGGTATCCAGGGCGCCAATCCAGTGTTCGCGTGCTCGGTCGGGATCGTTTTCGGCGAGTGCGATTCGTCCGAGAAGCGTTCGACACTCGCTGCGTTCGTTGACGGCTTCGAGCTCCTCGGTGATTGCGTGAGCGTTCTCAGCCAGTTTGCGTGCCTCTGCGTGCTCCCCGCGCTCGAGTGCCAGGCGCGCCTGTTCGAGCCTGACGCGAGCGATGTACAACTGATTGTCCCCTTCTTCGAAGATCGCTTCTGCCTCGTCGAGGTGCCATTCGGCCTCGTCGAGGTGACGTTCGGTCTCGTCGAGGTGACGTTCGGTCTCGCCGAGATGATGCTGGGTGTTGTCAACGTTGCCGCGATCGATTGCGACGGCACCGAGTCGCCAGTGACTCTCTCCCTGGTTTTTGTAGATGTTGAGCTCTCTGGCGATTTCGAGTGCGGCTTCGTGGAACGCTCTTGCGTCCTCAAACGAACCGCGTTTTGAAGCGACGTGTCCGAGGTTGTTGAGACAGCTCACTTCTCTCTGTCGGAACCCCCCTTCCCGTGCGAGCACGAGACATCTCTCATGTCTTTCCTCGGCACGGTCGTATGCACCTTGAACGCGTGCGATGACACCGAGGTTGTTGTGGCACAGTGTTTCTGCGAAGCGGTCTCTTCTCTCACGGGCGTACTCGAGCTTCTCTCTGTTGTATTCCCGTGCTCGCTCGTACTCGCCCTGAACCCAGGCGATTCCTCCGAGATTGGTGTATGCTGTCATCTCGAGCCCACGGTCGTCGAGTTCCCGTGCTCGCTCGATGCAGGTTTCGAAGTGCTTGCGGGCCTCGTCGTAGGTTCCAAGACGCCACTTGCACAGCCCGAGATCCTTGTTACAGTAGAATTCGTCGGCTCGATCATCCTGTTCCCGCGCGAGGACAAGCGCTTCTTCGAGGACTGTGATGGCTTCGTGATACTCTCCGCGCTTGTACGCGACGTTTGCCACCCCCTGAAAGTACTGCCCCCGTTCGGTGGGGTCCTCTGGGTCCAGACGCTCGATTGCTCGTTTCGCACGGTCGAAATAGCCCGCCTCGGCGAAGCGTTCGCTAACCCAGTGCGGCCCCGGTATCTCGGCTGCATCAGCACACGCATCGGGGAGGTCGAATGGTGGTTCTGTTCCGTCACCGAACAGTGCGACCAGTGAGACTCGCCGCCAGAACAGGTCGTACACTGCTTCGATGGTGTTGCTGACCCACCGCTCGGAATCGCTCACGATGCCACCGAGCGTGTCGCAGTCGTCCAGGTGACGGCCAATTCGCTCACAGCGGCTGCTGTCGTCAGCCAGCGCCAACAGGGCTGAAACACCTGCTCTGAACCGTCGAGACGCCGCTGTTTCGTCGTCTTCGAGCAACTGGTCGAGGAACGTTGTCGCCCACTCCTCGTGAACGGTTCGGTAGTCTCCACCCTCGTGAGGAAACAGCACACGACCTTCGAGTCGTTCGATTGTTGCGTCGACGGCGTCGAACTTGCCGTCTTCGGCGACCGCGTACAGCAGCCCTCGGTCTATGCTCACCCCTGCGGCTACCAATGTAGCTGTGAGAGTACAGACGGTCAGTGCGAGGTCGTCGTCGAATTCCTCACGGACGGCAGCCACGTCGTCTTCCAGTGCTGTCGGCTCGTCCGTGAGCGGATCTGCGTAGGTTGCCAGTCGGTGAGTCAATCGAAGCATCTCGTGACCTCTGGCGCTATCTGATTTCGTTTCGTCCTGTACTGCTACCCAGAGTCTGTCAAATGACACTTTGATGTTCCGATCAACCGTCCGCTCGAAGTGTTCGACGAGCGTCGCGCAGTCTGCTTCTCGAACCGGGGGAACACGAGTTATCTCGATTGCCGCTGCGGCCGCCGGTGGTACGTCACAGTCGCGCCACTCGTACTCGCGAGCATCGAGCAGGAAGCTGACGTCTCCCCGTCCGTCGAGTCGTTCGATTGCATCGAAGACGGCGTTGGCGTCCTGACGGGCAGCGTCCTCGACCACGACGAGCGTGTGGCCGTCAGCCGCAGCCACCGTCTCGACCAGCGCGTCGACTGCCGTGAACGTGCTCCCCCGACCGGTTTCTCGATACAGCACCAGTCCCCGGTCGTCGGCGTACCACTCGCAGGCAACCTGTTTGCACACCGTGCTCTTGCCGGCTCCTGGCGGTCCCAGAAGGACACTGTGTGAGCCTGCAGCCAGGTTCGATTCGAGTGTCGAGGCGAGACCTCGGTCGACTGCCTCTGTCGGTTTCTGGACTGACTCGCTGTCAGGCGTTCCGGTCTCGTCGGGCTGTGGCCGTTCGATAGCGTAGCCGGTGTGGACCTCAGCGAGTGAGAGACCCGCGCGCCAGGCGGTCGACGGGTCAGCAACAGGCTCGTCGCCGAAGTACGCGATATCGACCGCGACGAAGCCATCACGTTCGAGTGCTACGGGTAGCGTTGGGCCGGGGCGAGGCTCGAACGGTTGGATGCCCCCGTCGGTGTCGACGACCAGCGCGTCCGTCCGGTCGGTTGCCGCTGCTCGACACTCCCGATACCGGGTCTCGGCCCACTCGAGAGCGGTGTCGGTGTCGTTGACGATACTGCCATGGACGCTCCCGTTCTCGGTGAAGACGAGAAGGTGGACGCGACTCTGCTCATCGTGGTCGAACAGCCCGACCGAGTACGACGGAACCCGGCCCACGAACAGCGAGAAGTTGTCCGCACCCGCCAGAACGGCCATCCGTCGCGGGAACTCCTCTCGCAACGTGTCGAACACTTCGGGGGTCACGACGAGTTCGGCTGGATTGCCCCGAGTGACGACGTGCTCGTAGAGAAGGCGGACGTGGCGGGCGTCTTCGAGCGTGGGAATGAGCGCTCGATAGCGGTCGGCGGCGAGCAGTTCCTCGTGCATCCGTTCGAGTGGTCGAAACGAGGCTGGTTCGCTCACCAGCAGTGCATCCCCACCGGCAACGACGGCGGGGTCGATATCGGTGTCCGGTGGGAGCTGGTCAAGCACTTCCTCGGCAACCAGCACGTCGTCCAGTTCGGACAGGAAGCGTTCGAGGCGTTCGCACGCGAGTCGGCCAGCGGTCGTGACCTCGATTCCGTCAACACCGCGCTCGACGAAGCTTTCGGCTTCGAGTTCGCTCACTGCGCGGTTGATTGTTGACCGAGAATGTTCCGTCTCCTCGACGAGGTCGCGGATGTGTGCAGGGGCCAGACAGAGACGGTCGAGAATATCGAGACGTTTGAGGAGGATTTCTGTCTCCCCGATTCTGTCCGACCGAGCCATTACCTCTCAATTAGTCTCCTGTCGTTTATATCTTCAGTGGTGGCCTCCCAGGACGTGACACAGTGGTTCAACCGGTGACATTTTTTATGCTTGCAGCGATTGCATGACAATGTCAGAGAATCTACCGAGAAGACGTACCCTTGCACTGATGGGGACGGGAGCACTCACGCTTGCTGGGGGGTGTCTCGGGGACGACGAGGAT
>PUMG01000198.1 GCA_003551265.1 Halovenus sp. | reverse complement strand
TGACGTGCTCGGTGCCGTTGTACTGGATGGTACGTTTTCCAACGGAGAGAACACAGACCGTCGTGGTGATACGTGAATCTGTTGTCGAGATGTCCTCGACGTTTTTCGTGGAGACCTCTCCCGAAGATGAGGAGCCAGATTCCCCGTAGTTTCGTCGGACAGTCTGTCTGGCCTCGTCCATCGGCACCCCGTAGTCGGTGAGGTTCTGCAGCCTGGTTTTGACCTCCTCTTTGTCGACACCGAGGTCGGAGGCGAGGTCCTCGGCATGGTCTTCGAGACTCATACCCTCCAGTTCGACGCCATCTGTTAAAATCGTTGGTGTCCGGAACTTGTCTCAGTCGGCTGCGGCCTGAACGACTCGTTCGGCAGTCGGTCCAATTTCCGCAGCGAAGGCGACGTCCTCTTCCGTGACCGCGTTGCTAAGGACGATACCCCCACCGTAGACGACCAGCACGACGACTGGTAACATCACCGCTACGACGATATCCGGGAGGAACATCACGACGATGGCACCCACAAGCGCTGCTGGCACAGCGGAGAGAAACAGCTTTCCGAGACTCCAGGTGAATGGGTGAATCGACCGCAGAAAGTACGCTTCGCTGATGTTTGCGATGCCAGTGAGAATCAGTGCAGTTGCTGTGGCTGTTGCTGCCCCTGTGATACCGAACCGTGGGACGAGCAGAACACTGAGAAGGAGATTTGTTCCCAGCAGGAGAACAGTGTTGAGAAAGACGGTGCGCGAGTAACCCAGTCCCTGGAGGAGCGGCCCGTCCGGGCCGCCACAGATGACGTTTATGAGGTAGCCAACCGACAGAATCCCAACAGCTGTTGCCGCAACGGCGTACTGCTGGGTGAAAATGACTGCGAGGTATGCTCCGCCACCCAGCCCGAGCACGATAGCCACCGGTAGCGTCAGCGCTGCAACCCACCGGGTTGCGGTTCTATAGCGGTCTTCTACTTCCTCGTCGTCGTGTCGTACCTCGGCGACGAGCGGTTTGAAGACAGGGGCAAGCGCCGTGAAGAAGATGAGCAGGTTCGCCGCAAGCATGTACGCGACACGGTAGATCCCGACATCATCGGCAGATGCGAACAGTCCGAGAACGAAGTAGTCGATCTGTCCGAGAATGACGTAGATGAGACCGGCAATCGCAAGCGGGGCGCTGTAGGCGAGGAGAGGTTTCGGGTCGGCCAGTTCGTCAGGTCGGCCAGCGAGTTCCGGGACTTTTTTGAAGAACAGAGCTGCGCCGACGAGTATCGCCACGAAGAGACCTGCGATGTAGCCGACGACGAGCCCGATGAGTCCGTATCCTGCGAGCAACAGCGTAACTGTCGCGATGAACCGGACGACGGGCCGGACGATATTTCGGGTGTAGACGCGATACTGGAGTTTCTTCACCGCGTTGAAGCTGGCGAGGACGACCCGGTAGACTGCCAGCATCGGAAGTGTGACCGAGAGCAATAGCAAGGCAAATCCGAGTGAGGGTTCCTGAAACACCGTTGCGATAGCCTGGCGGGAGAACATGACCAGAAGCGCGACGATGCTCGACAGGCCAACGACGAGTGCAATCACAGTTGCGACGACCTGGCGTGCGCGCTCGGTATCGCCAGCGTGGAGATACTGTGGTACAAAGTAATCGACAGCTTTCGGAAGTCCGAGTCCGGCGAGCGTCTGAATCAACAACACCAGCGATGTCGCAAGCACGTACAGCCCGTAGATACCTGGACTGACGAGTCGGGTAATTGCAGCAACGATGAGAAAGCCGAACACCTTCTGAAAGACGTCTCCTGCGAAGGTGATAGAGCCCTGTTTTGCGAGGGTCTTCGTTGCGCCGTCAATCGGTTGGTCTGAGTCGGTCACATCTTGTCCTGTCGAGGTTTCCACTTCGGTGAACCACCCGCTGTTGCTAGAGTTCGACGACTGTCCCAATGCTGATGCTGTACCCCTCCACCTCTCGGGCTCTTTCCCCGAAGTTGGGATACTGTATTTCGAACTCGTGAACGCCGACATCGAGGTCGGTCAGACGCTCGTTCGTGACGTCGAGTTGTTCCTCGTCGGCATCGAAAAACCGTGCTTCGAGTTCGACGTGCTGGAGTTCTTCTTCGTGAATCCGGACCTCACCTTCGATGCCGACACTCTCGTCGTCGGTCCCCTCGTCGTAGCGGACGAGTTCGTGGGACTCGATGGTGACTCGTTCTTCGGGAGTCTCCTCTTCGGGTGTCCCGTTTTCCGGCTCGGCTTCGTTACACCCTGCTACGAACACCACACCTACGACCCCTGCAAGCAAACGTCGCCGTCGCATCTCACTCTCCGTACGACGAGCACTCTCATATATCCACGGGCGAGACTGATGGGCACAGAATGTCTTCGCCAGTATCAGTAGTGCCACGGATAGTCGCGAAAGCCCGGCTCGCGACCCTCGTTGAACGCATCACGACCCTCCGAAGCCTCGTCAGTCATGTAGCCAAGGCGGGTTGCTTCTCCCGCGAAGACCTGCTGTCCCACCATCCCGTCGTCAGCGAGGTTGAACGCGTACTTCAGCATCCGAATCGCCATCGGTGATTTGCGCGTAATCTCGTCCGCCCACTCGAGCGCAACCTCTTCGAGGCGGTCGTGAGGAACCACCTCGTTGACCATCCCCATCCTGTGTGCCTCTTCGGCGTCGTAGCTTCGGCCGAGGAAGAAAATTTCGCGCGCTCGTTTCTGACCGACCTGTCGAGCGAGATACGCAGAGCCGTAGCCCGCGTCGAACGAGGCCACGTCCGCGTCGGTCTGTTTGAACTTCGCGTGTTCTGCACTCGCCAGTGTGAGGTCACAGACGACGTGCAATGAATGGCCACCGCCCGCTGCCCAGCCTGGAGCGACACAGATCACTGGTTTTGGCATGAATCGGATGAGACGCTGGACTTCGAGGATGTGAAGACGACCGACACCGTCTGCGGTGTTCGGTTCATCGTCGCCCTGGTACTCGTATCCGGAGTCCCCGCGAATTGACTGGTCGCCACCAGAACAGAACGCCCAGCCGCCGTCTTCTGGCGACGGACCGTTCCCGGTCAACAGGACACAGCCGATGTCGGCCTGCTGTCGGGCATGGTCGAGCGCAGTGTAGAGTTCGTCGACCGTCTCGGGTCTGAACGCATTTCGAACGGTGGGTCGGTCGAACGCGATTCGGACCGCTGGAACGGAACTTCCCCGGTGGTACGTCACATCCTCGAACTCGAATCTCTCGACGGGTTCCCACTCGGACTCGTCGAACAGATCGGACACCATGACTTCGCTTCGGACGGACTGTACTTGTGTGTCCTGATACTGCCGGAAGAACATTCGGCGGTTTTCGCCCGTCAGGCTGGGAGTCCGTTATCGCTCGTCGTGAGTTCTCTGTGTCTCGCGTTCTTCCAGTTCCTGGACGGCCCCCTCGACCGCGCCTTCGACCATTGGGAGTTGACGTTGTTTGTACGCCACGACGACACGGTACATCAACACGTACCCGAGGATGGCAGTCGGAACCGCGAGGACGAAACTTCCGAAGACGAGCCGAACGACGATGGCGGTCCCGTCGGCAAGGGTCGGGGTGTCACCGATGGAGAATCCCTCGACAGGACCAAGCACGACAAAGCCAATCGCGAGACTGACTACCCAGACACCGGATTTGAGTGCCGGGTTGAATATAACTCCCGTCGAGAACAGTGCGAGTTTGTTCAGACTGCGGAATATGAACGAGAGAATGACGAAGACACCGAAGCCCAGCCCGAGCGTGGGAAGCATACAGATGAACGTCCCGATAGCGAAGCTTGCAGCCACCTGATGTGGGGTGTAGTCCTCTGTCAGTGAGGCACGAACGGCAGCACGGACACGAGAGACGTAACCAGAGAGCAACGAGAGGAGCATAGTAGCAGTTCTGTCGCGGCGTTCACCTAACTGTTTCTCTCCCTCACTGGACCACCCCACGAAGTTATTACCTCCAGTTGACGTAGTATGACCACGGATGACGTACTCCAAAGTGAACACCGACGATGTCGAGAAAGTATCGAACGCGATGCACTTTCTGGGAGAGCCACTCGACTGTCAACAGGTGGGGGTGACGATGGCACGCTGTGACCCCCACTGGAAGGGCCAGCCACACGACCACACGGCAGACGGGCACGAGGAGGTGTACATTCTCATCGATGGCGAGGCGACTGTTCGCGTCGACGATGAAGACGTTATGATGCAAAGCGGCGACGCGATATGGATCTCCCCCGAGTCGACCCGTCAGATTCGAAACGGCGACAGTGAGAGTTCGTTCGTGCTCGTGAGCGCGCCCGAGGATACTGACACGTCCGGTGACGAACTCTCGAAATGGATTCCGGACAGCGTTCAGGGCTAGGAGAGGCGCTCTCCGCAGTAGTAACAGAACCGGTCGTTGGGTTCGGCAGCCTCACCACAGTCGGGACAGTACTGTTTCGGCTCGGTCGGCGCTGTCTCGCTGTTTTCCG
>PUMG01000293.1 GCA_003551265.1 Halovenus sp. | reverse complement strand
CGCTGACTCGACTCGTCCTCGTCAACGCGGTGTACTTCCTGGCGAGCTGGCAGTACCCCTTCCCGAAGGGACAGACAGACGAGGAGACGTTCACCGCCCTCGACGGGAGCGAACACGACGTCGAGTTGATGCGCCAGGAACACACCTGGGAGTACGCCGACGTCGACGGTGCACAGGCGGTCGACCTGCCGTATGTCGGTGAGGAGGTATCAATGCTGGTGATTCTCCCTCCCGAGGGCGAGTTCGAAGCCTACGAACGAGAGTTCGACGAGGAGACGCTCGAAACGCTCGTCGACGAACTCGAACGGGAGGACGGAACAGTCGCACTTCCGCGCTTCGAGTTCGAGGGGAGTTTTCAGCTCTCCAGTGCGCTCGAAGCGCTCGGCATGACCGATGCGTTCGACCCGCAGGCAGCGGACTTCAGCGCCATCGCCGACACCGACCTGTTCATCCACGAGGCGTACCACGACACGTTCGTCGCCGTCGACGAGGACGGGACGGAAGCAGCGGCAGCGACCGGCGTCGCTGTTGGGGTCACTGCTGCGCCAGCGGACCCGTTCGAGTTCGTCGCGGACCGACCGTTTCTGTTCGCGATTCGGGACCGCCCAATGGGGTCGCTGCTCTTTTTCGGGCGAGCAGTCGACCCGACAGCGTGGGAGTGACAGCGGGACAGGTGATTTATTGGTTCGTCATCCCGTGGGAGGCGCATGGACACACGCGGTTCGCCCCGACTCGGTGTCGACGTTGGCGGGACGTTCACTGACGTCGTCCTCGTCGCCGACGGCGAGTTGACGACAGCGAAGGTGCCGACGACCGTAGACCAGAGCGAAGGCGTCGTTCGCGGTATCGACGTCGCCTGCGAGCGTGCTGAGGTTTCCCCTGAGACGGTCGAGACGTTCAGACATGCGACAACTGTCGCGACGAATGCGATGCTCGAATCGGCTGGCGCGAGAACGGCACTGGTCACGACCGCCGGGTTCGCCGATGTCCTCGAAATCGGTCGACAGGACCGACCCGCGCTGTACGACCAGTCCGTCAGCAAACCGACCCCGCTCGTGCCCCCAGACCGGCGACACGAACTCGACGAGCGTGTCACGCCCGAGGGAGTCGAGCGGCCAGTCGACCCGGAGGAGGTGCGTTCGCTCACGGACAGACTCGAAGAAGCCGAAAGCGTCGCAATCTCGCTGTTACACGCCTATGCACACCCGGAGAACGAGCAGGTTGTGGCCGAGATACTCCGAGAAGAACTCGACGTCCCAGTCGTCGCCTCACACGAGAGCCTCGCGGAGTTCCGCGAGTACGAACGAACCTCGACGACGGCTGTCGACGCGTCCGTGACGCCAGTCATCAGACGATACCTCGACAGGCTCACAGAACGGGCGAGCAGGCGTGGTGTCGAGCCGCCACAGGTCATGCAGTCAAACGGGGGAATCGCCGCGGTCGAGAACGTCCGCGAGCACGCTGTCACGACCGTACTCTCGGGACCGGCGGCCGGAGTGGTGGGTGCGTCGCTGTTCGAGTCCGGCGCCAGTGAGGGAATCATCACCTTCGACATGGGTGGGACGTCGAGCGATGTCGGTCTCGTCCGCGACGGACGTGTCGAACGGACGAGCGAGGCGACAGTCGCCGGCCATCCGGTTCACGTTCCGACAGTCGACATCGAGACAGTCGGTGCTGGTGGGGGGTCGATTGCGTGGGTCGACAGCGGTGGAGCGGTGCGTGTCGGGCCACAGTCGGCAAGCGCACGACCGGGTCCCGCGTGTTACGGACACGGCGGCGAAGACCCGACTGTCACCGATGCGAACCTCGTCCTCGGTTACCTCGGGACGGAAACGGAACTCGGGGAAGGATTGACACTCGATGTCTCGGCCGCCACGCGAGCAGTCGAAGAACTTGTGTCCGCCAGCGACCTCGATGACGTGGTCGAAGCCGCGCGGGGAATCCACGAGATTGCGAACGCGACGATGGCGCGGGCGATTCGCCGGGTGACCGTCGAGCGAGGTCACGACCCACGGGAGTTCGCTCTCGTAGCGTTCGGTGGCGCGGGACCGATGCACGCGGGTGCGCTGGCCGAACGCCTCGACGTAGAGACGGTCTGTGTGCCGCGTGCAAGTGGTGTTCTCTCGGCACTCGGATTGCTCGCGGCGGACGAACGTCACGACGCATCGAGAACGTATCGAGCAACGGCTTCGACGGTCGAGACCGCAACCGTCAACAGCCTGTACGGGGAACTGGTCGAACAGGTTCGCGCGGAAGTGTGCAACCCCGCAGAAGCGACATTCACCCGTCGGGCAGACCTTCGGTATGCCGGACAGAGCTACGAGTTGACCGTTGATGTCCCAGAGTCGTTCGACCGACAGCATGTCACCGAACGTTTCCACGCCACTCACGATCGAATCCGCGGCTATCGTCTGCCCGAGGCATCGGTCGAACTCGTCACGCTCCGTGTCACCGCAACAGTTCCCGGCACGACACCCACACTCGACCACGACGGCGATGATGCGTCGCCGGTTCGCGTGCGAGATGCCTTCTTCGATGGAGCCTTTCAGGAGACGCCGGTGTACGACCGACGGAGCCTCAGAACAGAGACGGTTCTGGACGGTCCGGCGCTGTTCGAGGGCGGTGAGAGTACTGTCGTTCTGCCGCCCGGGTGGAGCGCGACCGTCGACAACCGCGGGACACTCGTCATGGAGGTGGCCGATGACTGAACGAGGTTCCGACGCTGACAGGGGAAGTACCGATGGGGGGAGTCACGACAGCGGGAGAGAGTCGGCGGATACGATAGACCCAGTCGAACTCGAAATCCTGCGCAACCAGCTCGAAAGCGTCGCCGAGGAGATGGGAGAGGTGCTGGTTCGCGGGGCGTACTCGCCCAACATCACGGAGCGTCGAGACTGCTCGACTGCGCTGTTCGACGCTAGCGGCCGGATGCTCGCACAGGCAGAACACATCCCGGTTCATCTGGGAGCGATGCCCGGTGCGGTCGAAGCCGTCCGGAAGCACCGACCTCGCCCCGGAGAGACGTACATCCTCAACGACCCGTTCGAGGGCGGAACCCACCTGCCGGACGTGACACTCGTTTCGACTCTCTCCCGTGAGCGACAGGCAGCAACTTCAGAGGACGGTCAATCCACCAGTTCAGAACAGAGCGAGATTATCGGCTACGCCGTCTCGCGCGCACACCACGCAGATGTCGGTGGGATGGCTCCGGGAAGTATGCCCGCGGGTGCCCGCGACATTCAGCAGGAAGGAATACGAATTCCACCGGTCCGACTGGAGACCGCAGCAGGAGTCGACGAAACCGTGGAGTCGCTCGTACTCGCGAACGTGCGAAATCCCGCGGAACGCCGGGCAGACCTCCGTGCACAACTCGGTGCGAACGACCGGGCACGGACCCGGGTTGCGGAGTTGCTCGACGACCACGGGGACCGACTGCTGGATTCGTTTGACGCCGTCATCGCGTACTCCCGCCAGCGCATCGAGAGCGAACTCGCGGAGATTCCAGATGGAACGTACACTGCGCGTGACGTCATGGAGGGCGACGGCGTCCACGAGGACGACATCCCAATCGAGGTGACGGTGACTGTCGACGGGTCGAGTGTTGCGGTCGATTTCGAGGGGACGGCCGAGCAGGTCGGAGGCAACATCAACGCGCCGCTGTCTGTCGCACAGAGTGCGGTGTACTTCGTCGTCAGGTGCGTGACCGACCCCGAGATACCACCGAACCACGGCTGTTACGAACCGGTATCGGTGAGCGCCCCTGCAGGATGTCTGGTGAACCCAACTCCACCAGCGGCAGTCGTCGGCGGGAACGTCGAAACGAGCCAGCGAATCGCAGACGTGGTTTTCGCAGCGCTCGCTGATGCCGCACCAGAACGCGTCCCGGCACAGGGACAGGGAACGATGAATAACCTCATCGTCGGATCCTCGTCGTTCACCTACTACGAGACGATTGGTGGTGGCGCGGGCGCGAGCATCGACGGTAACGGTCTCTCGGCCGTCCACGTCGGGATGACGAACACCCGAAACACGCCGGTGGAGGCGCTCGAAACCGAGTATCCGCTCCGGGTCGACCGCTACGCGGTTCGTCGAGGCAGCGGTGGCAGCGGACAGTTCCGTGGTGGTGACGGCATCGTCCGAACGGTGACTCTTCGCGAAGATGCGACCGTCTCACTGCTGACAGAGCGACGACGGTACGCACCTTGCGGTGTCGACGGCGGCGGAAATGGCGAGACTGGGCGGAACCGAATCGACGACGAGGAGGTCCCAGCAAAGGTCACCAGAGACGTCCCCGCAGGAACGACAGTGACCGTGGAAACGCCTGGAGGAGGTGGATACGGCGGACCAGAACCGTGACCTGTCACCACGACTCCTCAACCATCGTTTCCCGCTCACCGTCGAGCAGCGCCTCAGCCATCCGGGCAGTTGCATAGGCGAACCCGTTCGAGACGTGCAACACGACGAGTGCAACCAGAATGCCGAGCGGG
>PUMG01000221.1 GCA_003551265.1 Halovenus sp. | reverse complement strand
CGATAAGGGGGTCCTAGAGTGTTACGAACCCCACCAGTTGTGAATGCAGACTCCTCTCGTTCAATAAGGGTCGTTCTCGACCAGTGAGAACAGGAGCGCGACTTACACAGACGTCGCACGTTACATCACCCGTACATGACAGCACAGTACAATCCATTCAAAGACGTTGAGCGGTTTCTGAATCAGATGAGTCGCCAACTCGAAGAGGCGTCGGGTGGGCTGGACCCAGAAGAGCAGATGGGGCGCTGGTCGCCCGGTTTCGAGTCGATGGCCGTGGACATCGTCGAACAGGACGGGGAGTTCGTCGTCGCTGCTGACTTGCCCGGTTTCGACCGCGACGACGTCGACATTCGGGTCACCGACAACCGTGTTCACATCGAGGCCGAACACCGAGAGGAAACCACTGAGGAAGAAGATGGTCGACACATTCGACATGAGCGACGGAACCGGAGTCTCGAACGGTCGCTGACGCTCCCGAAAGAGGTGGATGCGGCTGAAGCCGAAGCGACCATGAAACACGGCGTCCTGACAGTAACGCTCCCGAAACGGACAGTCGAGGACGCACATCGTATCGAAATCGAAACCGAGTGAGAGTCACAGCTGTTCTTTCCAGACTGTCGAAAATACGACGGATTTTTGCAGCCAGTATCACGTGACGACCCAGCCAGCGGAGAGAACGTACAACCCAACCAGAATGAGCGACACTGGTGCTGCCCACTCCTCGACCCACTCCGGAAGGTTGGCTGTTGCCGGACGCCGAGATATGAACAGTGCCAGCACGAAAAGAACACCAGCAGCAATCAGATAGAGCGCAGTCACACCGAGCAATTCGGCAGTCGAGAGCGTCGCGAAGAACGGAACAAAGACGGCGATGTTCTCTCCGCTGAGTCCGATACCTGCAACGGTGACGACACCCGTCCGTCCGAGACGGCCGGAAGGAACAATCCTGGTGTAGTGGTCGTTGGAAGTGCCACGCCGAAGGATTCCCCACAGGCCGAGTGCGAGCGGAACGAACCCGAGCACAAACGCAAACTCGCGCAATAGTTCGGCAACAACGAACGAGCCGACGAGTGCACCAGCGAGTCCGATACTGAAACCCAGGTAGTGACCAATAGCAACCTCGCCAACTCTGTAACGTTCGTCGGTACAGAAGGCGAGGAGAAGAACGAGCGTATCGAGGTGAGTGATGGCGAAAAACCACAGCGATAGCGCGAGGAGACCCTCCACAGCATCGACTGGATGGGCGCGTATCAAAAAGGTACCGCGTTTTTGGCAGTGGAGATAGATTATCGTACGCCATCAGAGATTTCTCGCCGCATGTTGTGGTGAGAATCTCTGAACAGGTCTGATAATCCCTCTCAGTACTCGGGCCGTTGCGCCCGGATAACCGACGCAAGGTGTTGCTGCTCGTCAGCGAGTAGTTCGCTGATGTCATCGATTGTGATGATTCCGGTCAGTTCGTCGTTCTCGTTGCACACTGGAAGTCGCCGTATCCCGTGTTCGCTCATCGTCTGGGCGACCTCGTAGAATCCGGCATCCGGTGTGACTGTTCGAACGTCAGTCGACATGACGTCTGCGGCAGTGTGTTCTTCGGGGATGCTTCCCTGTGCAATCAGACGGACTGCCAGGTCACGGTCTGTCGCGATACCCACTGGACTGTTTCCTTCGGTGATGACAACACTTCCAACGCTCTGTTCGTGCATCGTGCTGGCTAGTTCTGTGACTGGTGTGTCGGGTCGGGCGGTCACGACCTCGTCACGGGCAAGGTTTTTGACTGGCATAGGTTTCCTCCGTGTACTGTCACGGCTCGGACCTGCATAGAGGAACAGTGGCATTCTCACTGAAAGAGAATTTCAATGCAGTTCCGATTGACATCCTCCACTGCAGCTACAGAGAGCGCAAGAGCGCTCGAATATAGGGATCAGCGTACGTCATCATAGATTTCTCGCTGTACGTCGCAGCGAGAATCTCTGTACAGGTACGCTAATCCAGATACCGAGCCGAAAAAACACTGGCGGGCAGAAGTCGGCCAGTGGTTATCGCTCGCCAGTATCACTCTACAGTCACACTTTTCGCAAGATTTCGAGGTTTGTCTATTGCACGTCCGAGTTCATTCGCGGCGTGATACGCGACGAGTTGCAACTGGACGTTCGCGAGAACGCCCGACAAGACGGGATGAGTATCGGGAATCAAGAGTACATCGTCCGCCTGTTCGATAGCCTCGCGTGAGGAGTTGCTCGCGACCGCGACAACCGGTGCGCCGCGGGCCTGTACTTCTTTGACGTTACTCAGCGTCTTTGTGTCGTCGTCTCCGCCGGAGAAGATTGCGAACACCGGGGTCTCGCTGGTGACCAGCGCGAGTGGGCCGTGTTTGAGTTCCGAAGCAGCGAAGCCCTCGGCGTGTTCGTAGGTGATCTCCTTGAACTTGAGTGCTCCTTCGAGCGCGACGGGGTAGCAACTGTTTCGCCCGATGAAGAAGTACGCATCACTGCCGAGGTACTTCTCGGCGAGAGAGCGTGCGCTGGAGTCGTCGAGCAACCGCTGGACGTCACCGGGCATGCGAGACAGGGCCTCGAAGAACGACCCGGTGTTCTCGATGGAGTGTCCCGTGATGTCACGAACGAGTCGTTCCGCAAGAACCGATAGCGTGAGCACCTGTGAGGAGAACGTCTTCGTCGCTGCGACACCGATTTCGGGACCAGCACGGATGAACACTGACCCGTCACACTCGCGCGTGAGCGACGACCCGACGACGTTCGTCACCGCAAGCGTGCGAACATCGGTTCCCTGAATACTCCGGACCGCAGCGAGCGTATCGGCAGTCTCCCCGCTTTGAGACACTGCGATAACGAGCGTACAGGGACCTGCTGGTGGTGGTGCTGTGGCGTACTCGCCTGCGAGATACGACCCCGCGTCGACGCCGTTTTCTGTGAGCAACGACTCGGCGTACATCGCTGCGTGGGTCGACGTCCCCATCGCAACCAGGTGGATGCGGTCGATACCGCTGAACGTTCCCGGCGGGAACGCTTCCAGGTCGACGTCGTTACTCAGCGAATCGACCCGACCCCGGACGGTCTGCCTGAGTGCTGTTGGCTGTTCGTGAATCTCTTTGAGCATGTAGTGGTCGTATCCCGCCTTGCCAACGTCCTCGGGACTCCAGTCGACACGCTCCACCTCGCGAGTGACGACCTCACCGTCGACGTTCGTCACCGTGTAGCCCTCCGTTTCGACCCTGACCACATCGCCGTCTTTCAGATACACGACCTCGTCAGTGTGTTCGAGAAACGCGGGGATGTCACTGGCGAGGAAGTACTTCTGTGCCCCCCGACCGAGAACCAGCGGCGAGCCTTGCCGTGTCGCAAAGACAGCATCTGTTCCGTCGACGATGGCGGCGATGGCGTAGCTCCCTTCGAGGACATCGACTGCCCGCCGAAACGCACGTTCAGGGCTTAGCCCTTCCTCACGACCACTCTCGATTAGATGTGGAATCACTTCGGTGTCCGTCTCACTGGTGAACACGTGCCCGTCGGCCTGTAACTCCTCGCGCAACTCACGGTAGTTCTCGATGATACCGTTGTGGACGACCGCAATCTCACCGGTACAGTCTGTATGCGGATGGGCGTTCTCGTCTGTCGGTGGACCGTGTGTGCTCCAGCGTGTGTGTCCGATTCCGATAGACCCGTGGAGCGAACCGCTGTCGAGTTCCTCACGAAGATGGTCGAGCCGCCCCTCCCGCTTTACGATGCTCACACCGACATCGTTCTGTAGTGCAATCCCAGCGGAATCATAGCCACGATACTCGAGATTCTCGAGTCCCCCAAGAAGCTCGGCGACGGCGTCTCCATCGCCGACACGAACTGTGATTCCACACATTATCTGACCACCCCCGTCTCGACGGTGAGACTCTCTCCAACGGTGTTTCCATGAGGTACGCGGGCGTCCGGTCCGATTCGTGCGCCGGGAGAGAGCGCAACGTTCGCGCCGACATCAGCTCTATCAGAGACCAGACTTCCGAGTTGCTGATTACAATGCAATCTGCCGTCGACGACGAAGTCTCCCGGTCCTCCTGGCGCGGTTGCCCCCTCTCCAATCGTCGCCTCCTCACCCACGACCGTGTCACAGAGTGTTGCGCTTGCCCTGACAGTCGTTCCGGCACCAATCAGCGACCGGTTGACGACGCTGTTCGCACCGATTCGGACATCTGAGCCCAGACAGGTTCCAGCTCGGAGAACTGCACCAGCCGAAATGTCACAGCCTGGCCCGACGAGTACATCTTCCTCGACAACCGCAGTCTCGTGGATTCGGGCGGAGTCGTCGATACGCACGAACGCATCCCCCTCGGAAACGAGCTCCGGATGGGCAGACTGGATCTGTTCGGTGATACGCAACAGGTCCCACGGGTAGGCCGGGTCGTACCAGACGCCGTCTGGCACAGCAGGTACGACCGTGCCCGAGAGATACGGAATCGCGTCGGTCAACGAGAGTTCGCCCGACCGAACAGTTGTCCGCTCGAGCGCGTCGAATATCGTGTCCTCGAAGACGTACACCCCGACGTTGATTCGTCCGTGCGCGTCTCCGCCCTCACGGTCGAGAATCGTCGTGATTCGTCCGTTCTCGACGCAAACAGTGCCGTACTCGTGGGCGCTATCAGAGCGTGCAACCGCAACAGTCGCAGCTACGTCACTCCCCTGGTATCGAGCAATCGTCTCGCGGACCATCGTCGCGTCGATGACGTTGTCACCATTGACGACGACGAACTCCTCGGGAACAGATTCCGCGGCCTGTACGAGCGCGTCTCCACTTCCCAGCTGATGGTGCTGTCTGACGTAGGTCACGTCAACAGCGGGGTACCGTTGCATAAGGTGGTCCTGAATACGTGTTCGCTGGTGGCCAACAACGACCACGACATCGGTCACGCCGGCTGCCAAAAGCGCATCGAGGACGTACTCGATAATCGGTCGGTTGGCAACCGCCATCATCGGCTTCGGTCGATACCGGGTGAGTGGACGTAACCGGGCACCTTCGCCAGCGGCGAGTACGACGGCGGTCGTAATGTCAGTCATGCACTCGAAGAGGCTAGATGTCGTTATTGTTATGCCCAGGTTTCAGCCACCTCACGAACGGTCATCGAGTGAGACCGTCGAGAGAATATACACGTCCTTACTATAGTTGGTCCCTGCTAACGACCTAGCGACAGCAGAAACCATGACCGGGAGCGTCGTCTTCTCCGTCGACGCAGAGCTCGCCTGGGGTGTCCACGACTTACACCCGCTCAGCGACGAGCAAGTACAGCGATGCCAGCAGGCCAGAACCAGGTGGAGACAGCTACTCGATCTGTTCGAGATGAGTGAAACACCAGCAACCTGGGCGATTGTCGGTCATCTGCTGACAGACGACTGGAGATACGGAACGTCTCACCCTCTCTACCCCGAGTGGTTCGAGGTGGCATACGATGGCTTCGAGAATGACTCCAGCCAGTGGCTCGGACGAGACCTCATCGATGCAGTTGCACTGGCATCCGTAGAACACGAAATAGCGAGTCACAGCTTCTC
Source organism: Halovenus sp. (assembly GCA_003551265.1). GTDB lineage: Archaea > Halobacteriota > Halobacteria > Halobacteriales > Haloarculaceae > Halovenus. The sequence continues at coordinate 12,791 of PUMG01000221.1, read as the reverse complement.
ACACGTTATCTTCCCCGAAATCGATGCAGCTGTCGCCGCAGCAGAGTGTCGTCTGGCCCGTACCGTTGGAAACCAATACGGATTCGAGTGTACGTCGTTCGTGTTTCCCCGGAACAAAATCGCACATCGGGACGTGCTGGCAGAGTGTGGGTTCACCTGCTATCGGGGCCTTCGACCGAGTCGCTTGCCAGCCATTCCCGGGTTGCGCGGACTGGGCCTGCTGGCAGGAAGTCTCACCGGAGGGGTGACTCCGCCGACAGTGACTCCAGTCGTTGACGAGTTTGGACTGGTGAACGTACCAGCGTCGATGTTTCTGGGTGGGTTTCGAGGGCAGCCGTGGTCGAGTGTTGCAGCCGTCACCGCCGACCCGGCGGTGAAACTTGCACGAAAAGGAATCGATCGGGCAGGAGAGCGCGACGAACTGTTCCACATGTGGCTCCACCCGAACGACCTCACGAGCCAGCGCTACATAGATCGTGTCAGTGAAATTCTCGCGTACGTTGAATTAAAACGACGTCAGGGTGACATTCGTGTCGAAACGATGGCTGATGTTGCGAGGAGAGTGAGTAGCACCACAGATACAACGGTTGGGTCAGCCCCAACACCAGTCGAGCGAACTGTTCGTGAGCAGTGAGACGACCGTCTACACAGGTGACTGTCCCGAGGAGATGAATTACCGTGTGTTTACTTATTGTATAGACGACGGGAGTAAGGGGGTATGTCGAGTCACGCGACACTCGTCCAGGACGCCGGAAACCTCCTCAGACAGGGTGCCAAAGCAGTGATAACGGTCTCTGGACGGATTCTGCTGGTCGAAGAAACACACGAAAATGGGACTTCGTTCTGGACGTTACCGGGTGGCGGTATCGAAGAAGATGAAACACACGCAGCAGCGTTACGTCGTGAACTTCTCGAAGAGCTGGGCTGTCACATCTCTATCGAGCGTGAACGAAGCGCTGTGTGGTACGCACATTCCAGTTGCAAGCGACTGTCCCGATACAGGGTGTTCGACTGCCGGCTCCAGTCACCACCCAGACCAAATCTCACCCACGGAATTCTCAACTACCAGTGGGTGAAACCAGATGAGTTCCCGACGACGACGCTCCCGCTCGTCCCGTACATCCTCCAGAGAAGGTTCTGAGAGTCTCGGACCTGTGCATAGATTCTCGCCACACGTCGTGGCGAGAATCTATGCTGACGTACGAGAATTCCTGTCGCTCACTCAGACGCCATGTTCTCCGCCTCTATCGTGTCCCAGATGTCCTGTCCTCGTTCGGTCAGGCCGTAGACCCGGCCCTTCTTGCGGTCGTCTGAGACCAGGAGATCGATGAGTGAGCGGTCACGCAATCCCTGCAACGCCCGAGAGACGTGAGCGATGCCCACATCCGCGTCTGATGCAATCTGAGACGGGGTCGCCGGACCAACCGACAGACGGCGGAGCGCAACGACACGGTATCGAGAGCTGATGACGAAACTGATGTCGTCCCACTCGTCAGTCATCGTTGCTCACCGCCGTCTCTCTGAGAGAGTCCTCCGGTGACCGGAAGCTCGTCGGGGGAGTTGTTGCCGATGTCCGGGTACTGCTTGGCCGTGAGGACCAACCCTGTTCTTGAACAGGAGTTCTTGCTCTCATCGGAATCTCTACGTCGTCGGTGCGTCGATTGGGGTGGTGTTGGCGCCATAGGTGTTCGTTCGCTGGTGATGACAGTGATTACGGATATTTTTGTCTTGTTCGCTTCAAATCTACTTGTCGGTCGATAGCCGTATAGTCATTGCGTCGTTTCACGAAGTGGATGTTTGGTAGGTACTTCTTTGCAAACCGGTAAGCTCAGACTATGTCGAGAATACAGTTCGTACCCGACTTCTCGCGTCACGCGAGACTCGTTTCCACGAGCAGGGTGTCACAGACCGGCGCTGTCGGCGACATATTCCGGTGGAAGACCCCTGCACAGGCTCACGTATGCAAATCCTACCTACTCAGCAGTGAACCAGAGGACTGGAAATATATTATTTCAGGATCGCTCTGTAAGAGGTTCTGTACGTATTCGGTATGCAGACAGAACTGGTGCGCAACCACCCGTAGCGAACCGGCAAAAGTGCTCAAACCGTTTGGATGCGTGCTCTGTAACGTGAGAGTCTCCCAACGAGAGGAGCAGGGTTGTGAGCGGCGCAGTGGAGGTTCGCTTCGGCAGATGAGCAAGGAAACTAACGCCCGCCTCAACGCGACCAACGTCCACCGTGAGACATGAGCAACGATACCGACACCCGACACGATATCGGTTCCACAGAGTATCTCGACAGACCGTTCGACAGTGAGACGAACGAGGAACTCCTCACTCTCGTCACCGACTCTATCGAGTCATCGTTTGCAGCCGAACGGTGCTCCCCAGACGTCATCTTCGAGGCGCTTTCGAATCCTGGACGACGGTACGTCCTGACGTTTCTTCTGCAGACGAGTGGCTACGTACCGGTGAGTAAACTCGTCGATTACGTGGCCACAAAATCCGAGACGAAGATGACCGATGACGGGTTCCGTCGAAATGTGACTGCCGAGTTGACACAGACACACCTGCCATCGCTGGAAGAAAGCGGATTTATTACGTACAATATGGAGCGCCAGCTCGTGATACCGACCGAGTTGACGCGGCTGGCTGAGCCGTATCTTCGGGTTGCACTTCTCCAGCAACAACTGGCAGAGACGGTTGAGCGAGAGTGAGACAGACGGCCAAGAATGCTGAAATGTTGTCAGCAGTATCACTCGACAGGTTTCGCAGGGTCTGTTGTTTCCTCTTCGTCACTGAGACGCTCGTCCTGTTCGTCCCGAGTGGCCTGATTACGTTCACGACTGTCGAGAACTTCGACCCCAGGGTGTAGTTGTTCTGCGTGTCGATCTGTTGGAGTCGGTGCCGTCCTAACCCGGGTTGTCGACAGCGCTGCGTTTACCACGACACCCATGAGGATAACGGTGGCACCGAAATACAGCCACAGTAAAAATAACAACACCGCCCCAATAAACCCGTACGCCTGGTACTGAGCCGCGTTAGCGGCGTACACCTGGAACACCTGTTGTAAGATAAACAGACCGACAACGGCCGTGAGAGACCCCGGGAGCACGTGCCGAAGCGAAACTCGGACTGGGGGCATCACGTAGTACATGGGCGTGAGGACGAGAACCAATCCCCCGATGAGAAGAATCGAGCTAAGTACTCCCGCAAATGGAACTTCGAGCCACATCAGAGTTGCCCTGACCAGCACCAGTAGTGCGAGGGCTGTCCCAATTGCCAGCGCCACGATGGCTCCGTTCAACAACTGGCGGATTATCGACGACCGAGTCTCGACAGCGTAGATGCGGTCGAACGCGATGTCGAGAGCACGAAACACTTTCAGCGCACTCCAGGCTAGCACGACCAGTCCGGCAATCGATGCCCCAGCCAGACCAGTTGTGTTTTCGAGTGCCGCTGTGAGTACTTCACTTCCTTCCTCCGAGAGCGCACTCTCGACGAGCTGGACCAGCGCCACAGCAAACCCCTCACCCCCCACCAGCGCGCCAACTGCGAGCACGAGTACCATTGCAGGAATCAACGAGACGAACGCGAAGAAGGCGATACTACCAGCTAGAAAGGAAATCTCTTTCTCACGTCCGAGCGTTACAATCGTTCGAACAGTCGTGACAATTGGCTGTATGTTCATGGCTGTCCCGTGACGAGAGCGAATCTGATGACGGTCATTGCACTCTGGCGATTGTCTGAGATACCCGCTCTTTGTCGCTGGGAGTACATGATTAAACGGAGAGTATTGTACGGTAAGTTCATCGGAAAGAAGTCGACAGGCGGACAAAGGAGTTTCTACTCAGGGGTTCTGTCGCTGATTACGACTGGCTCAGTAGTTAATTGCGTCCCGTAGCTGGAGAGACACAAAACAGGAGTGGAGAGGGTATATCTGAATAGTATCTGGAGAGTACCTGGTTCTTTCTTTGCAATTAGGATAGTTTATACGACACAAGAATGAATGAGAGTCGACAAAACACTATTAGAGTATGGTGTGGCTACTTGCTACGTATAGGTACTGCCAGCCCCTGTTGGATACCTCTAAACCATGAACGAGAACAACGAAGATCGTCGCAATGAATCGTCGAGCGAACGCAGGATGTCTCCCTCTGCCAGAGAAGAAAACAAAGAACGAGCGAGTGGAACTCACGACTCGGGGCGAGACAATCAATTCTCACGAAGTCAGTGGGTAAATCTTTCATCCGACCCAGACCCTCAAAAAGACCTGGGATACGCGGGAGCCAACTGGGAAACTGTCGAGACTCTGGATAACTCGAACCAGATAATATTCATGCCCGAAGACGAGGAGTTGCTCAAAGATGATGCGTTCATCGTTGCAGACGAAGACGTCCCGTGTGACCTGGCAGAGTTTTACTGAGAGCGGTGGCTGCCAGCCAGGTCGGTACTGACTTCATCCGTGCGACTGGGTGCCTCTTCGGAACGGGAGTTCGCGAGCAGATTCGTCAAAAGCGTTTCAACGCTGTAATGTGTCCCACCGACCACGCACGGGAATACACCCGCCAGAGACCCATCGACACGGATAGCAATCGTCGTCTCCGGTGGAACCAGAACCGGATACGCCTCGTCGGTGAATGTGCACTCAACCTGTCGCTCGTGGAAGCCAGCCGAACAGACCTCACCTTCTTCCCACGTCGACAGTCGCCTAACGTCACTCCGGACAGACTCCCCGAGTGGAACTTCCTGACAGTGCTGGCAGAAACAGAGTTCGTCTCCTAGCAACCGGGTGTCGTATCTGTCGATCAGTTCCTCGTCACAGGCCATCTCGAGTGCGTCAAATATCTGCGCGCGCTGTTCGTGAGCGCCCGGTGCAGGTCGAAGCGAGCGAACAAAAACCAGAAGTCGGTGACTCTCTGCCTGCCTGCGTTCTCTATCGTAGCTGTCCCACCACTGTGCGATTGGATCCAATCTGCTGTCGCTCTCAGTACTGGACATTGTGCGTAACGTATCTCTCACGTCTCACCGGTTGCCCGTGAAAAGGGATAAAAGCAGAACACCGTTCACGCGACTAATCTATCATTACAACGGATTGCCAGTCGGTAATTGAATTCAATTGAGAACGTCACAGCCGGAACAGGTCTCCACTGTCCAGGAAAAACAGCTACGCGATAAGTTCGTGTTGTGAGCCGTCAACCTCAACCTGTCCTTCGCTTGAAACTATGACTTCGTGGTCTGTCACCCGAAAGCTAAGTGTGCAGGAAGTAGAGCTGTGTTCAAGCAAACTGTCAAGTGCATCCGTGTCGATGTACTCTTCAAGCACGAAATCCACGTCTGCAGGATCATTCCCCTCTACCTCCGCAATCGCCTCAACTACCCTTGTTGTCACACCTTCACTCATATGACCGATTCATTGTGGCCCATGTTAATATATGTTTCTCTCAGTCCCGAAATTGTCAGAGGTATTTGTCATCGGTGTAATACGATGGTGCTTTATGTATCACACTGTGCTAGAGTGTGGATGAGTGTATATCCGACATCAGCTACAGAAAAAACAGCATATAAATCATAGCAGGCGCGTTACTTTATCTCGAACTGTTCGAGACGTGGTATGGAAGGTCAGTCAGTCCTGGTAACAGGCGGTGCCGGTTTCATCGGTTCGAACCTCGCCAACGAGCTCTCAGCGGTAAACGACGTCATTGTCGTTGATGACTGCTCACTGGGGACGCCATCGAACCTCCACGAGTCAGTCGACTTTCGAAAGCGCTGTGTACTCGAGAACAACCTGCCGACAGAGGTTGATATCGTCTTTCACCTCGCCGCCCTGTCCTCGTATGGGATGCACGAAAGCGACCCACGGCGTGGTACGCGGGTAAACGTAGAAGGGTTCGTCAACGTCGTCGAACAGGCCCATCAGGCTGGCTGCGACACGATCGTATATGCCTCTACGTCTTCGATCTATGGGAGCCAGAAAGAGCCGGTTGCGGAAACGTATCCAGTCACCGCGAGCACGGGATACGAGGCCTCAAAACTCGCTAGAGAACGCTACGCAGAGTACTTCTCGACTCACTACGGTCTCTCGATGGCTGGGCTTCGGTTCTTCTCGGTGTACCAGGGATACGGCGCGAACGAACAGCACAAAGGCGAGTACGCGAACGTGCTCGCACAGTTCGCAGACGACATCGCAAGTGGACGGTCGCCGGAACTGTTCGGCGACGGAACACAGACCCGCGACTTTACACACGTCGACGACATCGTCCGTGGTCTCGTACTGGCTGGTGAACATCAGCTCGATGGTGTCTACAACCTGGGAACGGGCACGAACTACTCGTTCAACACGGTAGTCGACGCACTCAACAGAGAACTCGGAACCGACGTCGAACCAAACTACGTCGAGAACCCTCTTCCCGAAGATGTCTACGTTCACGACACCTGTGCAGATTCCACCCGGATGCGAGACGAAACCGGCTGGTCACCTGAAATCGACTTCGAAGCCGGTATTCGTCGACTGTGTGCACAGTACAAAACAGCGCCACAGCAGGATTGATACTGGCGGTGAATATATCATAGATGTCTGAATACCTTACAGGTCGTCAGTGAGTGTCAGTTTCACCCGACGAGCAGTGTCCTGAAGCAGTTCGACATCGTCGGTGAATACTTCAATGGCGACGGTTCCCTCGAACCCACTGAGATACGTGGACAGGAGCTCGTAATCGATTTCGCCAGCACCCACAGGGATATGTGTATCTCCGCGCGCACGAGCATCGTGGGCGTGAAGATGTGAAATGGTGTCTCCGTAGCGTTTCAAAAAGCGTTTCACGCCGTCGTTGCCGTCTTCCATGTACGCGTGCCCTACGTCGAAACAGACCGATGCGTCCACCTCTCTCGCGAGGTCTCCCAGAACAGTGAGCGGAAGACCGCGTTTCTGATGTCCGACGTTTTCGAGCACGACTTCGACGCCAGCGTCGTAGCCAGCCTCGACGATATCCGAGAGCTGTGTCGCGAATATCGGTCGCAGCGACGTATCACTCGGGTTTCGGACAGTTCCATGAAGCACCGCTTTGCGTGCCCCGAGTTCACCAGCCCACGAAAGTAACCGTCGCTGATGTTCGACAATAGCTTCGTTGATTTCGGGAACCGGTGTTGCGACGACCTGTTTGAACGGGAGGTGAACGTCAAGCGCGACACCCATCTCGTTACAGACGTGCTGTAGACGCTCGTCGTCGATACACTCCGGAACGTCTGCTGCTTCGGCCAGTCCAAACTCGACTGAATCGAAATTGTGAGCGGTCTTCTCGAGTCGTGCAATCGAATCGCCTACAGTGACTCCCAGTTCCATGGCTCTGACTACGGACGACGAACCTACAAAGTAACGGGTCACACTTTTTTGTACGTACGCTCGGTCTGTGTGGCAATATTCTCCCAACTATACTGTCTCACGCTGTTCTCGTTGTGTCGCCCCATCTCTTTCAGGTCGCACTCTGCCGCGGCTTCGAGGGCAGCAATCAGACCTCTATCGTCCGTAGGGTCGAAAAAGACAGCACCCTCCTCGTCGAGCAGTTCGGGAAGGCAACCCAGCGACGGAACCACGAGCGCGTTTCCGAACGACATCGCCAGCACAGCGCTTCCGGACGTGGTGATTTCTCGGTAGGGCAGGACAACTGCATCCGCTGCGTTCATATATCGCTGTATTTCGTCGTCTGGGACGAACTCGAACAGACAGTGTATCCGGTCGTCACCCTTGCTCTGTGCGGTGAGTTCGGATTCGAGAGCCTCGCTAGCAGGATTCCCAGCAATCAGCAGTTGTCCGTTCGATACCGAACTCTTCTGAAACGCGTCGATGAGAGTGTCGATGCCTTTGTACCGACGGATGAGACCAAAAAACAGGAATACTGTTGACGACTCCGGAAGTTCGAGTGAACGACGGGCCTCTGCCCTGTCGAGTTCGTTTTTGTAGTTGTCGAGGTAGTGCCCGTGCGGGATAACGTCGATTCGGTCCCGGACTTCTGGTGGCAGACCCAGCTCATCGATGACGACATCGGAGACTGCCTCACAGTGAACAATCAGACGGTCACACGTTTCTGAGGTGATGAACCACCGTTTGAATCGGCGTTCGAGTCTCGGATACTGGGGTTCGTGCATGCGAACGTTGTGTACTGTCCAGACCACAGATACCCCCGAGACCCGAATTACGAACAGTCTCAGGAGGAACAGTCCAAAACTGACGAGGAAATCTCGCCTTGTCTCTCCCTTAAAAAATAGGTTGAGCCAGTGGAAGTGAACGACAGTAATCTCATCAGAGAGAACAGCACGGCAGACTGGAAATCGGGACGACTCGTCACCGTATGTTACATCCATCGACATCGCTGCTGCCAGGTTCGACTGATACGGGTTCCCATCGCTGTAATCGGGAATGAACAGGACACTCACAGCGAAGAAAGCCACCACGAGACAGGTTAGTTATACTCCGTTTTCGCTCATCGAGGGACGAGTATTGAACTCCACTTTCGCAGAGATATGGTGAGGGGGACCTCACTGTCACCGAGACAGGGTGAGGAGGCCCTCACTGTCACCGAGACAGGGTGACGTGTCCCTCGCTCTCACAGTACTCCACGACTCCACGAGGGTCAAGTTCGTTGACCACTGTCGAGTGAAGATCAAGATACGCCTTCCGTACGTTCTCTTTCGTTCCGGAAACAGACTCACCTTTGTCCATCCAAGATGCGATATCGTCGGCAAGTTTCACGAGAGTTGCCTCCCCACCACGAACATTGAGAAAGTGGAGAACAAGTCTGTGACGAGCTGATAACGAAGAGGGTTTGTCGTACGTCACCATTGATCTCTCGTCGCACATCGTGGCGAGAATATCTGAACTGGTTCGAGAATCCCTGTGACGGCTATACCGGTCGACGGAATCTGTGATAACTTCTTCTCCGTGGGCCGCACTATCTCGCTCCCGACAGATTTTTTCGGAGGGATTCTGCGTGCTTCGTGTCATCGTACCCCTCGATTCAGGCAGCGTTGGTATAGTAATACAGCCATTAGACGACGCAAACGGGCGATTCCGGAGATCTTGTGTGGGTGAAACCAGTCTGCGAACAGACAATCCGATAGAACAAAACCGCCAGTTATTCACTTCCAGAAATTCAGTAGGTCAGTCCTATGCTAGAGACCCCCCAGCACAGGCAACAAATTACAAGGTGTGCTCCGATGGGTGGGATATACGATGCCGGAACACATCTCAGAACAGGAGTTGGAGCGTATGCAGAAGTTCGCACAGACACCCGTCTACAAACGTGAGCCAGAGCAGCTCATGCCCCCCTCCGAACAGGGACAGGACTAGACGAGTCGCTGCAGGAGTTACTTTTTCGAAAAGCCGATCACTGTTTGGCGTGTGAGCAACTGCTCATGCAAAGTGTATCCGCAGATATGCCCACAGTGCGACAGTCAGTATCACGACTCAAAGGTGGAACTCTGAATCGATAGAGAGGGGATAACAAAAACAGGATAGCTTGAACAGAGAGTGTGATGCTAGAAGAGACGGACCGGCAAAAACAGCGCCCGACAAACGATCAGTCAAATCGATGCCAGCGCTGCCACTCGTATATTTCGTACCAGTTCGCGCGTGTGTTTGGTGACAATAACGACCAGGTCCACGGCTGTCCGAACTGCGAGAAGCTGCACGCACTGCGTGAGGGTGAGGGAGGATACGGAAGTCGAAGTTGAGGTCTGTTCTCACAGTCGTTGGTTCAGTTCGGCTGGAACCGACCGGTGCTGTAACATCACGTAGACAGTGTGGGCAACTGCAGTCACCGTAAACGCGAACAAAATTACAATCGCAACGACAGACTCCGAAAGAGTTCCAAAGATTCCAATCCCTGCAGCAGTCACGCCGAGTAAACCGGCACTCGCGACGGCAAGCAAAAGATACAGCCACTGCCAGGAGATCCGCTCGGCTGTGGAGTCAAGGTATACATCGATTTCGGTCGCCTCCCCAGCGAGGGACACCAGACCAGAATCATTGTCATACTCAATGACGCCCGCCTCATCAAGGCGAGGTACGTGCGTCTGATATAACGAAACGTACACGCGTTTGCGCTCCTGTTCGGTAATCGAGTCCACGTCAGTTTCGTTCTCCCATGCTGCAACCTGTTCCGCAAGCGTCGTCAGCTGAATCGGCTCGTCCACCGTCCGGAGATAGTACAGAATATACCGTCTCCGAGGACTGCTGAGTAACTCGAAAACAACGTCCTGTGAAAGTGATGTATCAGTCGATTCCATGTACGAGCGTCCTTGGGTTCCTGGATGGAGCGTCGATCCAGCGTCTTCAAACTGGGTGGTCCTCCGAAGTGGGTCCCGTGGAGCCGGAGCCATTTACACAGGTCCATCCTAGTAATGGCATATCCAGCGGGAGTCTGTACGTTTTAAACGATACGCCCATCGACCACTTTGTTACACTTGAAATACCTGCTCGTATTCCAGGCAGCAATAAAGTATGGCAGTATTACTACCGTTAGTCACTACAAAACCGTGTCAGGAATAGTTACAGACGCCAGAAATACAATGATAACAAAGTCCCTGGCACTCAATTCGTTGCTTAGTGAGTGAATATCACACAACACTGCAACCAGCACAGAGAGACCGACAACCGGGGGATAAGCAAACGACACCAAACAAAACAGCAGGTTTTGATTAAACCGAAGCACAGCACAAAACAAGACACAGAACTAGAAGAGATCGTGACTGAAAACCTGAAAACCAACAAAAGGTTTAAATAGTATGTATGAGACAGCATCAAGCGCATCAGCCAACCTGATACACACTCGCTACCGGAGAGTACTCATGAACACAAAATCGAACACACTGAGTCCAGCGACAGTACAGCGACGGTTCCGAGCAGCCATGCCGCTCGGGCGAGTAAACAGTAAACAGCAAACTCCAGCACGTTCGCAGGGGGCAACAGAGTCGAGGAAGAAACAACGAGCACAACCAGAGCCAGACTCCAGCAGAAGAAGTGGTCCAGACGACAGCGCTGACGACGAACGAGCTCTGGAGAAAGCCGAGAGTACGCTCCCGCTCGACCAGGTTTTCGAGATACTAAAGAATCGACGTCGGCGGGAAGTCCTTCACTATCTTGAAGACCAGGGAGGAGAGGCCTCGCTGAGCGACCTCGCTGAGCACATCGCAGCGATAGAAAACGACACGACAGTAAAAGCAATCTCTTCAACCCAGCGAAAGCGAGTGTACGTCGGTCTCTATCAGTGTCATTTGCCGAAGATGGATGACATGGACATCGTCGACTTCGACCAGAACAGAGGAACGGTCGTTCAGTCGGTAAACGCAGAGCAGGTGAAAGCCTATCTCGGCGAACCGGAGGTAAGACCGTGGTACAAGATGTACGTGTCTATCACGCTCGCGGGTGCAGCACTGCTCGTACTGGCTCAACTGGCTGGAAATCCCTCGATTATCTCTCCAGGAGTGGTTCTCGTCGGTCTAATCACGGCCATCCTGCTGGCAAGCGTCTATCACGCACTCGCTCTCAGGGACTCTGTTCCTGACGCATTGTGACTATTCCTCAAAAGCCCATACGAACGGCGTAGCAACGTTGTGAAGGTCAAGTTACTTGAAGTAAATACTCAATAACAAAACGCGGTTATCGGGTATATCGGCTATGAACCGACCGCAGGACGGCGAACCGGTCGTGTGGAGCGAGAGTGACAGACGATGAGTGGTGAGTTTGCTCGCCGAAACGTGGACCGAGAATCCGCGTCGGATGGCAAACGGGAATCGCCTACAGACCACTGTCGGGAGTGTGGCAGTGAAACCTTGCGGACCGACGACGTTCGGGGAGAGATTGTCTGTGACGAGTGTGGCTTCATCGTCAAGAAAGACCTCATCGACAGAGGTGCAGAGTGGACGGCGTTCACACAGAAAGAACGGGAGCAGCAATCACGGGTGGGTTCGCCGCTGTCGGAGACGCTACACGATAGAGGGATGACCACCGAAATTCACTGGCAGAACGTCGACGCGCACGGGCAGTCGATCTCACCGAACAAACGGCGTCAGGTTCACCGCCTGAGGCGGTGGCAAAAGCGGATACAGACGGAAGGTTCAGGCGAACGGAATCTGCAGCTCGCACTCGTCGAGATTCACCGCATGTCGAGTGCGCTTGGGCTGCCACAACCCACACGCGAGGTCGCAGCAGTCATCTACCGGCAGGCACTCAGCGCCGATCTCATACAGGGTCGTTCCATCGAGGCAGTTGCCGCCAGTTCGCTGTATATCGCCTCCCGAAAAGAGAAGATTCCGAGAAGTCTCGATGAGTTCGACAGCGTTGCTCGAGTCGAGCGCATCGAGATTGCACGGACCTATCGCTACCTCGCGAGCGAACTCGACCTGGAGATGGAGCCAGTCGACCCAAAGCTGTTCGTCCCCCGGTTCTGTTCGAAACTCGACCTGGACAAGAACGTCCAGCGAACCGCACTGGAGATTCTCGATGAGGTGAAAGACGCAGGGATACACTCGGGGAAATCCCCGACCGGTCTCGCTGCTGCAGCGATATACACCGCAGCACTCCGTCACGGCGTCGACCGAACCCAGGAGAACGTCGGGCAAGCTGCTGGCGTAACCGCGGTGACTGTCCGAAATCGATACCACGAACAGCAGTCGATTCTCGAGTGAGGCTGTCTGGTTTCTTTTCGGTGTCTTTCCCTCCGAATTGCGACAGACACACCTCATTTCCGGTGAAACAGTATACAGGAGTGGACCAGGTTCGCTTTGGGCATCTTT
>PUMG01000189.1 GCA_003551265.1 Halovenus sp. | reverse complement strand
GTCGGATCTCGATCCCCCCGTTGACCAAGCGCCTGATGACATTGGGGGCGGAACGCTACCGCCGCCGATTCCGCCATATACTGCCCCGGAAGACCTGAATGACATTCCGTATCGGGAGTTTGTAGCCGTCGACGGCGGGGTGTTCTTGCAGGAGAGTGTTCTCCAGGAAAATGTAGGGGGATACTCCGGTGCACTGAAGAAGGCGTTCGAGCACGCTGTCTCGGACTTCCATATCGCTGCGTATCCTGTGACTTACGAGCTGTGGTGGGCGGTTCGAGGGTGGGCACACGCCAACGGCTACATCTTCTCTAACGCCGGAAGGGAAGGGAGCCACGGTCAGATCGCATCTCCCCCAACCGCGTCGGCGAAACATCAGCCGGTTACTACCGTGAACTGGTTCAACGTCGCGGTGTGGGCGAATGCCTATAGCGAAATGCTCGGGCGTGCACCTGTCTACTATATGGATGAGGATCACCAAGGGGTTCTTCGTGACGCGAGCATCGGGCAGGACCTGAAAACAGCATACGTCGACTGGAGCGCCGACGGCTTTCGACTGCCGACAGAGGGCGAATGGGAGTACGCGGCACGGTGGCGCGGCAACGACAATTCCGTCACGGGAGTCGTCGAGTATCCCGTCGGTTCGGGCCGATTCTGGACGCCACCGGAGTGGGCGAGCGGCGCAGTCGACTCCTACCTGAATGAGGCCGCGACGAAAGCGGTTGCCTGGTATGAGGTGAACTCCGGAGGCCGTACGCGCGCGGTCGGAGGACGGACGCCAAACCAGCTCGGCCTCTACGATATGGGTGGAAACGTCTGGGAATGGATGTGGGACTGGTTGGCTGTGTATCCCGACACTCCTCAGAACGACTACCGGGGACCGGACAGCGGGCGATCCCGTGTCGGTCGTGGTGGATCGTGGGACAGGTCTGTGGAATGGATGCGGACCGGTGTACGCCATAGCGCCCAACCGAGCACATGGCTGATCTACACCGGATTCCGCCTGGTCACGCGCGTCTGAACCTCGTTGCAGGTAGCCGCGTGGCTCGCGTTTCAATTGTTGTGACTGAAAAACAGAGCCCTGTTGGGGTTTGAAGATTCTTGGACGCTGACTCGTTCGTTTCGAGCCAGAGGAGTGCGACTATGAAGTATCGAGTTTGGCCGTTCGTCGTGATGGTTGCGATCGCGGCTGTATTCTTCGTTGGGTGTCAGAACCCGGCCGGTTCAGACCTGGATGAAGATCCCGACGTAAACGGAGGTGGTGGGACGCCGAATCCGCCCTCTCCGCCGGTTACCAGTCCCGCCGATCTTGCCGCTATTCCGTTTCGAAGTCTCGTGGCGGTGGATGGAGGTGTCTTCCTGCAGGAAGACGTAAGCGGTAATGCGTTTGAGCATACGATAGGGAACTTTGATATCGGAGTCTACCAGGTAACATACGAGCTATGGTACGCGGTACGAGGATGGGCGCTTGCGAACGGATACACGTTCGTCAATGCCGGTCGCGAGGGTCACGCGGGTGGGGTCGGAGCCGTTCCTACTGCTTCGGCGAAACATCATCCGGTGACGACGGTGAGTTGGTTCGACGTTGTGGTGTGGGCGAATGCATATAGTGAGATGGACGGGTTGACGCCTGTTTACTACACCGATTCGGCACACAACGAGGTGCTTCGAGATGCTACTGTCGGAACGAACGTTCCGCTCGGTAATGTCGACTGGGAGGCGAACGGCTACCGCCTGCCAACCGAGGGCGAATGGGAGTACGCAGCCCGTTGGCGCGGTGGTGATGACTCCGACCCCGGAGTCCTGGAGTTTCCCAACAGTTCGGGACGTTTCTGGACACCACCAGAATGGGCGAGCGGTGCAACTGACTCCATTGCGAACGCGGAAGAGACCGGCAAGGTTGCCTGGTACTCGGCGAACGCCGGTGACCGCGCACGAGCTGTGGGAGCATTGGCAGCCAACCCGCTCGGAATCCACGACATGAGTGGGAATGTCTGGGAGTGGATTTGGGACTGGCGAGGGCTATATCCAACCGATCCGCAGAGCGATTTCCGCGGAGGTAACGCGGGTACATACCGCGCCGGGCGCGGAGGGGCCTGGAACACCGGTTCGGCCGACTTGCGTGTCGGTTTGCGGAGCGGCCTCGAACCCGACGGAGCTCTGTTTCAGACCGGCTTTCGCCTCGCTCGGACAGGTGGCTAGGACACATGGAGATAGCGCTTCCGAGCCCATCAGATTCGGAAGCGCTTCTTGAATCGGAGGTCTACCATGAAATCTTGGGCCTACCGCCGCCTTCTTCTGGCAGCTGTTGTTCTGGTCGGGTGCCAGAACGTTTTGAGTCCGGATTCCGATCCGGAGGATGAAGCGGATCCGCCGTCGACGACACTTGAGCGCGCCGCCGGTGTGCTGTTTGATCCGGAGGGAGGAACCTATGGCGATGACATTACTGTCACGCTCTCCTGTCCGACGTCCGGAGCTACGATCTACTACACGATTGGCGACTCGCCCGATGATCCTGAGCCGGGTCAGTCCGGCACCGAGGAGTACTCCGCGCCTATTGTCGTTGCCGGTGACGGGACGACCGTGACGATTAAAGCGATTGCGGTCTGTGACGGGTACCGTAACAGTCTTGTCACCCAAGCGAGCTACACGATCGATCACTCGGGTACGGCAGCGCCGAGCTTTGATCCGCCGGCGGGCACGTATCCGGATGACATCGAAGTGCAGCTGTCGAGTACGACAGCGGGGGCGACGATCTACTACACGATGGGTCCAATCGGTGATCCGCCGACCGATCCTGAACCTGGCGAATCGGACACCTTGGAGTACACCGCGCCGATCGAGATTGCCGGAGACGGCACGGAGCTGACAATCAAGGCGATTGCGGTAGCCGCCGGTCGGACACCGAGCGCGGTCGTGTCGGCGAACTACGTAATCGATTATCCGGTTGCAGATGCACCGACGTTTGATCCGGATGGTGGGGAGCACTCCACTGACATCGAAGTGGTACTGTCGAGCGCGACCCCCGGAGCGACGATCTACTACACGATTGGCGCAATCGGTGATCCACCGGCCGATCCTGAACCGAACGAATCGGGAACGCTGGAGTACACTGCACCTATCGAGCTTGAAGGAGACGGCACGGCGGTGACGATCAAGGCTATTGCGATAGCCGACGGACACAAGATGAGTGCGGTTTCCACCGCGACATTCACGATTTCTGTTCCTCCACCTCCCCCACCTCCGCCGGCAGATCCGCTGGAGGATGTGGACTACCGTGACCTCGTCTCGGTCGCCGGTGGTGTCTTCCTGCAGCAGGATCTATCCGGAAACGGGTTCGAGCACAACGTTAGTAGCTTCAGACTCGGCCGGCATCAGGTTACGTATGAGCTGTGGTATGCGGTTCGGGGATGGGCGGAACAGAACGGATACACTTTTGTGAACTTGGGACGTGAAGGCAGTGAGGGCGATATAGGTCTTCCCCCGAGCACTGCTGCTAAGTATCAGCCCGTGACGAGTGTGAGCTTCTACGATGTACTTGTCTGGCTGAACGCGTACAGCGAGCTGGAAGAACTGACCCCCGTGTACTACACGAACGCGGGGCACACCGTGATTGCCCGGAATGCAGCCGGTGCGGTGGCTGTGTCCGGCGAGACGGTCAACTGGACCGCTAATGGGTATCGCCTGCCCACCGAAGGCGAGTGGGAGTACGCGGCGCGGTGGCGCGGCAGCGACGACTCCGACGCGGGAGTCCTGGAATATCCCGACGCTTCCGGTCGCTTCTGGACGCCGCCCGATTGGGCGAGCGGGGCGAGTGACTCCTACACGAATCAAGATGCTACGACGGCGGTTGCATGGTATCTCGCGAATGCTGGGGGTACCACGCGCGATGTAGGCGAGCGACTTGCCAACCAGCTCGGTATCTACGACATGAGCGGCAATGTTTGGGAGTGGATGTGGGACTGGCGGGCTGGGTATCCCGACACTCCACAGAACGACTACCGGGGTCCGGACAGTGGAAGCAATCGCGCCGGCCGTGGCGGATCGTGGAACCATACTGCGCAATCAGTGTCTGCAGGCAATCGCGGTCTCGCCGGTCCGCACGAAGCACTGATCTTCACCGGGTTCCGTGTTGCAGGAAGAGCCCAGTAAGAACTGCATTGGTGTGTTGACAGATTCTCGTAAACGACGCTCCCGTGCCGGTATCGGCACTCGGAGCGTCCTTCCTCTTTGCATTCCCGGAGCGCTACCATGATATCTCGGCTTCTCAGTTGTCTCTTCGCAGCCTTAGTTCTTCTGACAGGGTGTCAAAATCTCTTCAACCCTACCGATGACCCCGTCGATCACCGTGGAGGCAGCGATCCAATCATCGAGCGGGCCGCAATCCCTGCCTTTTCGTGGGCGAGCGGAACGTACAGCGCTGACATCGAAGTGGAGCTGTCGAGTACGACCGCCGGGGCGACGATCTATTACACGATTGGCCCAATCGGTGATCCGCCGGCCGATCCTGAACCTGGCGAATCGGGCACCGTGGAGTACACGACCGCGATCGCCGTTGCCGGAGACGGCACGGCGGTGAC
>PUMG01000272.1 GCA_003551265.1 Halovenus sp. | reverse complement strand
TGGTTGAACATCAACTACATGGCTGACGGGTACGAGGAATACGAGACGCAGGGTGGGCCCGGTACGAAGAACGTCTCACTGGACCCGCTTGACGACGAACCACCGACGGCGGCGTTCGAGTTCACTCCTGACGAACCAGTCGTCGGCCAGGAGGTTACGTTCGATGCGGGGATGTCGTCCGTTCCCGGTGGGGCCATCGAGGAGTATCGCTGGGATTTCAACGGCAACGGTTCGTTCGACGAGACGACGAGCGATCCGGTCATCAACCACACCTACGACACAGGTGGTGACTACGACGTCACACTCGAAGTCGAGGACGACGACGGACAGACGGACGAGACGACACAGACGGTGGTCGTCGAGGCAGTGAGTGACGCCGTTTTCGAGGTGAGCATCGACGAGATCAATACGAGCGTCGCCCACGGCTACGACATCGTCGCGGCTGTGACCGTCGAGAACGTCGGGAGCGAAACTGGGAGTCAGACCATCGTCTTCGAGGTCGACGGAACGGAGCACGACTCGGTCGAGATGACGCTCGACGACGGACAGAGCCAGACGGAGACGTTCACTCACGGGACGGTCGACGAGGATGTCGGTGACCGCGAGGTAACAGTCGCCAGCGACGACGACTCTGACAGTGCAACGGTCACTATCGAACACAGCGTCGTCACCTACGCCGATGGCGATAGTGTCGTCGAGACCGGTGGTCTGCTCGACGCTATCGGTGACTGGCGCGATGACGACATCGAGACGAGTCTGCTGCTTGAGGTCATCAACGCCTGGCGCTCTGGTGAGAGCGTCGTCTGAGACGGACGCTCGCGATTATTTAATTCGCCCGAATGTTAATTATTTAACACATATTTGACTAGATACATTCAAATAGGCACACTTCGTATCGGTTTCAATGCAGTATAACAACTCACAGTCTCTGCTCCTTTTTGCAACACTGATTCTGGCCGTCGTGCTTGTGGGTGTGGTGGCAGCGGGTGCTTCTGAGGGCGTCCTCTCAGAGGACACCAATCTGGGACCGAATCTGTTAGACAACCCATCGTGTGTTGCAGACGGTCAGGGAGAAGGCGACGAACCAATCGACTGGACGGTAGAGCAGGGAGAACTCGAATGCAACGAACCCGAACCTGATTTCATGCCAGACCCGATAGAGGGGGGGTACGTCTTTATCGACTGGGAGGACCAGGAGCCGACGACAGACACGTCAATCGCCACCCAGACGGTTCCGGTGACTGGCGGTTCAGAGTATCAGTTCAGCGTGTGGGTTGGCTCTGACGAGGTCGATGAGGATTACACACAGTTCGAAGTGCAGTTTCTCGACGACGGGACGCTCATCGACGACGGAATGATAGACAGCGGTGAGTTCCAGCCCGACGACCACGAAGAACCCGACCAGTTCGTCGAAACGACGGTCGCACCTGACGACGCAGACGAGGCAATCGTACGCATCAAGCTGGTAAACGGCGGTGACTTTGGTCTGGACAGGCCGCTGCTCTGGGCCGACGACGTCCGTCTGCAGGAGTTCTCCGACGCGCCGACAGCGTTCGACATTTCCGGCGTCGAGACGGGAATCGAACAGACGCTCGACCCCGACTGGACGCTGTTCGACGACGACTTCGGTGAGGACGAGGACGACCGTGGCTTCGATGACGAGGGCGAGTTAGCCTCGTTCGGTGACGGCGACCTCGGAGGCAGCGTCACCGACAACGACGCTGGAGACACAGTCTCGCTGGCGGGTGGAGACCTGCAGGTCAACGCCGACGGGACGTTCAGTCTGACGAACCCGACACAGACGGGGACGTATCAGTTCGACTATCGACTGGAGTACGAGGGCGACCACGACGACGCCACGGTCGAGATCGAAATTTTCGACCACGAACTCGAAAATCCGCTGTGTGACGAGTGGGATACCAACGCGCAGGAGCAACCCATCGGCTGGGATGGAGTGGACTTCTCCTGTCTCGACCCCCAGGAAATCTCATACGCCGATTCCGATCACACAGCAGTCGGGGACCGGTCATTCACTGATAACTACCTCAGCCTTGATGACGAAGTCGAGATAGAACAGACCGTCTACGTCGTCAGCGGGGAGACCTACACCGTTTCGGGACTGTACGGTACCGACTCCGACGACTACTCCGGGGAGGTCGAATTCGAGTATCTCGATTCGGACGGAGACGTAATCGCGGGCGAGGGCTTCACACTGGAGGACCTCCAGTCCGAATCGACCACGGATTTCGACCGTTTCACGGAGACCACCGATGCGCCTGGCGACGCCAGGCAGGCAACCCTTCGCCTCACGATTGTCCGTCCGAGCGGACACGAGGACCCCGCTGGCGTCTACTTCGACGATTTCTCGATAGAGCGCGGCGATCCCGGTGAGGATCCGGTGAACGCTCGTGATGTCGAAACAGAAGTCGGCATCCATCACACGTTCGAGCCCGGGGACACGCTGTTCGACGACTGGGGTAACGGGGTTGACGAACTGGGGACTCCCGAAGCGGAACTCGTGCACTTCGGCGGTGGCGACCTGTCGGGGAGCGTGACCGACCACGACCCCGGTGATGAGGTTACGTTTGCTGGGGGGACGCTCACTGTCGAATCCGACGGCTCGTTCAGCCTCGACGAACCGACCGACGTCGGAACGCACAGTTTCGAGTACGAAATCGAGAACGAACACGACTCGAGTACCGCGACAGTCGAAATCTGGGTCAGAGACAGCACGCTGCTGGATGCTGACTGTGACCCGGATAGCTTCGAGGCGTGGGACGACGTTTCGCCCGGCAACGGCAACATCGATTGTATGGACCCCCAGCAGTCTGGAGATGCTCAGCCGAACGGAGAGCAGAACCCACCAGTACCGCCGTATGCTATTGGAGACCGTGGTGGTGACGGGTACGACGCTGTTAGCGAGCAGACGGTCCCTGTCCGGAGCGGATACACGTACGAACTTGCGGGGTACGTCGGAACTGAAGAGACGCCCGAAGATAGCTACGCCACGCTCGAAGTCGACTATCTGGACGAAGACGGAACGGAACTCACCGTGTCGGGAGACGACGACGTTGACCTCTCCGAAATGCGGTCGGAGGGGACGACCGAGTTCGACGCGTTCTCGGATACCACTGTTCCACCCGAAGACGCGACCCACGCCACCGTTCGGATTTTCATCAACAGCACAGAGGAGATGGATCTCGGTGGAGATGCCTACGCCCGCGCGTATGTCGACGACCTCTCGTTCGAGGAACTCGGAACTCCGCCAGAAGCCAACGACGCCGACCTTGATGTTGCCGCCTCCGACACCCTCACTGCGTCTATCGTCGAGGACCACGGCCACGGTGCAGACGACCTCGGGGAACCGGAAGCAGATGTCGCGAGTTTCGGCGGAGGGAATCTCTCGGGTGATGCGACCGAGTACGACGCCGGAGAGATGACCGACCTTGCGGGCGGAAACCTGACTATCGAAGCGAACGGCTCGCTCGAACTGGTCGCTCCGGCCGAAGGCGGGACGTTCGAGTTCGACTACCGCCTCGAAAACGACGCAGGATACGACGAGGCGACGGTAACAATCGAGGTCGAGTCGTTGACCCTCAACGGCACTGTCACCGACGCGGTTGTAGACGGTGGTCCGGGAATCGCGAACGCAACGGTGACGCTCGACCACGAGGACAGCGAGGTGAGTTACGAAACCGAAACCGCCAGCGACGGGTCGTACGAACTTGAGGTTGAGCAGGGAGCGTTCGACCTGACGGTCACCGCATCCGGATACGAGACGAAAAGCGCATCCATCACCATCGGTAGCGAGGACAAAACCCGCGACATCAGCCTGCTGGGGAACGCCTCGGTTGGTGGCACCGTCGAGGACACGACGTTCGAGACGGGCATCGAAGACATCGAAGTCGCCGTCGAGAACGGACTCGGAACGTACACTGTCGAGACGGATGGAGATGGGGAGTACACCGTCGAGAACGTTCCCGGAACCGGCGAGGCATACACGGTGAGCGTCGACCCGACCGGCTGGGACGCGAACTCGACGACTGTGACCATCGACGACGCCGACGACGTGACCGGTGTTGACGTAGAACTCACGGGGGACGCACAGGACTCCATTTCGCTCCGCGACGGGGAAACGGATAACCTACTTGAGGGGGCAACGGTGACCATCGAACAAGAGACGCTCGGTGTTGCCGAGGACGCGTTCACGACAGACGCAAACGGAGACATGCAAATCGTCCTCCCGGGCGGCTTCACGTACAGCTACACGTTCTCGCACCCGGGGTACGACTCGACCGGGATTTCGATGCGCCCGTTGACCTCTGGCCAGGAAATAAGTGCAAACTATCTGTTGAGGGGCAACGCCAAGATAGACGGGGAGATTACCGACAGCGAAACCGGTGAGGGCATTGGAGACGTAACCGTCACAGCTGAAAACGGTGGAGGCACATACAACACAACGACTGACGAAAACGGCGCGTACACGATGGAGGACGTCCCCGGTGGCAACGACTACGACGTGACAATCGAAGCCAACGGCTACGGAACCGTCGCCGAGTCGAATGAGTCCGTTGGAGACGGG
>PUMG01000101.1 GCA_003551265.1 Halovenus sp. | reverse complement strand
CTACGACACCCTCGGTGAACCAGGCTTCCAGATGTGCCATCAGGCAGACTACGACCCCGAGCGAGACCTCGCTATCGTCGGTGACGAGCTGCAGATTGGGATGCCCGGTGGCAAGCACATCTTCGACATCGGCTGGGACGAAGGCTCACTGACGGAACCAAAGCCGATCGGGTTCACACACTCCCCCGACGCGCGGGAGATGACCGGTGACGAGTCCTTCTGGTGGACGACGCACTTTCACGACGTGGTGCCGATGGACGGCGAGACGTTGCTCGTCGACGGAGGCTACCGCCAGGGTGTGTGGGTGTGTAACATCACCGACCCCCACGAGCCAGTACCCACCGAACGATACGCAACAGTCGAGGGAGCAGACGAACTGCAAGAGGCCAGGACCGGAGAGCGTGTCGACCCGCCGTTCGCGTGGGGGACCGTCTACAACGAAGAGCGAGAGTTCGTCCTCGCGAGCGACAGTGTCACCGGCGTGTACACGATGCGTCTATCCAGTGAGACTGCACGGGGCGAGCGAGGGAGAGGTCCGGAGAGTCACTACGACATCGACGCGGTCTTGAACCGAGCGGATGTCGAGGAGAGCGGAACAGGGAAACACGACCACTGAGAACCACTTAACAACATGGACGAAACAGAGATACGAACCGAGACGCTCACCGCTCGCGGACACGAGAACGTCACCGGCGAACATGCGAGTACGTTCGAGGTGACCAGCGACGACTACCTGACACCTGCGGGAGACTGTATTCTCGCCATCGAGAGCGACCGCGTGCCAGCCGATTTCGACGACGCGTTCGTGCGTGCGTGCCAGTGCCGAGAATCGACCATCACGGTGACGCTGTCGACGGAAGCGCACACAGAGAAGGTGACCGCAAGTGGGCACCCGGACCTGACGTTCGAGAGTGAGCGGAGTCTCGTCGTGCGGACGAGTGAGTACGTCGACGACCGGACCGTTGCCGTCGATGCCGACAGGGCTGCTGGCGATCTCGACAGAGAACTGATTGCTGCGCTCGCCGGGGGGAATTCAGTGAGCGTCACACTAGCAGTGAACAGTTCGTGAAATTACTTTGCAACAGGTGTGTCGCTGTCACCCATCGCGCTTTTGACCTGCAGGGCTGCGCTGGCTGCGAGCCCAGTAGCGATATCTTCACATTCGTCGGCCGAGATATCGACGGCTCCGTCGGGTGTGTAATCGGCACTGACAACCGCGCCGACGGGAGGCTGAACGGCGACCGTTGCGCGCGGGCCGTTAGAGCCGTGTGTAATCTCCGAGCCGACGACGAACTCTTCGGGCAACAGTTCGCGCGTTCGCGCGGCGACGTTCGACAGTTCGTCACGGAGGAGTTTCCGGTCCTCGGGCGTTAACTGAGGCGCAGCAGAGTCGTCGTGAAATGGGGAGTTTCCGTACATTCAATCTCCAGAGAGAATACGGCACATGGGGTTAAAAATCCGCCGACTGCAACTCCAGACCGTCACAGCTTCGTCACGTACTTGACGGCGTGTTACCAAGACCGAGACGATGGAGAATCTGAGCCGCCACAGAGACCGCATCGAACAGCGGCTTGCGGCGGTTATCGATGCGGTCGAGCCACCGGAGCTTCGCGAACAACTCGAACATGTGGTCTTCTCTGGAGGCAAGCGCGTCCGACCGAACGTGACGCTGCTCGTCTGTGAAGTTCTCGGGGGCGACATCGAACAGGCGATTGATTTTGCCGTCGGTATCGAACTGGTTCACAGCGCTTCGCTCGTCATCGACGACATCATCGACGAGGCGGAGCTTCGCCGCGGGAGCGACTCTGCGTGGACTGCCTACGGCCATCCCGGTGCAATTATCGCGTCGAACGGCCTGCTCGGGGAAGCACTTGCACTGTACACACACGACCCCCAGGCGATGCAGGCTGTCACCGAGGCGATGGCCGAACTGGGTGAGGGAGAGGCCACAGAACTCGCAGACAAACCGGACACGGAGGCAGCCTACATGGAACTGGCCCGACGTAAGACGGGTGCGCTGTTTCGGGCGTCTGCCGAACTGGGAGCGATTGCGGCGAATGCAGACCCGTACACAGTCGAGGCATTCGGACAGTACGCCGAGCGTGTGGGAATCGCCTTCCAGATCCGTGACGACGTGCTCGATTCGATTGCCGATCCGGAGAAACTCGGGAAACCCACACAGCACGACGCCGCGAAAGACCGGCCCTCGCTGGTCGAGGTGACCGACCTCTCGACGTCAGAGGCGAACCAGCGGGCACGAGCACAGGCAGAACTCGCACTCGACGCGCTCGATGCTGCCGACATCGACGACCAGGAGATTTTCGAATACCTGCAAGAGCTGGCGTACTTCGTCGTCGAGCGCGAACTGTGACAACATTTATATACGAAACTCCGGATACACTCGAACAGGGACAATGACCACGACGCTCCTGCTCGTGGGCATCGGGCTGTTACTGCTCGTCCACCTTGGACTGCTGGCGTACGCGTTTCATCGTGCATCTGGACGAACCCAGAGAGTTGAATCGTCTGGACAGAATCGCACACACACCAGCGACGGCATCACGTGCCCTGACTGCTCCACAGCAAACAGTCCAGAGTACAAGTACTGTCGACGCTGTGTTACCGAACTCCCGACGGGGGTGTCGTTCACCCGCAACACTGGCGGTGAGCGAACACGACGGACGAGATAATGCTGTTTTCCGGCACAGTCATCGTCGATAAAGAGACCGTCGTTTTCGATGGTGGGGTGGTCACCATCGACGACGAGATAGCGTTCATCGGCTCCCGAAAGGAGGCGGTAGAGCGCTATCCGGAACACGAACGACGAGAGTTCGATATCGTCGCACCAGGGATGGTGGGCGCACACATCCACAGCGTCCAGAGTCTCGGACGAGGAATCGCAGACGACGCCGAGTTGCTCGAGTGGCTGTTCGAGCACGTTCTGCCGATGGAGAGCAAGATGGACCCGGAGGCGATGGAAGTTGCGGCGACTCTCGGCTATCTGGAGTGTCTCGAAAGTGGGACGACGACCGTCATCGACCATCTCTCGGTGAACCACGCAGAACGTGCGTTCGAGGCCGCAGGCGAGGTCGGTATCAGAGGAGTTCTCGGGAAGGTGTTGATGGACAAAGACTCACCCGAGGGACTGCTCGAAGAGACGGCTGTCGGACTGACAGAGTCTGAACGGTTGATTCGGAAATACCACGGCGCCTTCGACGACCGTATCAGATATGCGGTCACGCCACGGTTCGCCGTCACCTGCTCCGAGGAGTGCCTCCGGGGTGCGCGTGAACTTGCCGACGACTACGATGGTGTCAGATTGCACACGCACGCGAGCGAGAACCGGACAGAGTGTGAGAAAGTCGCCGAGGAGACCGGACTCTCGAACATCGAGTGGCTTCACGAGGTTGGACTCACCGGACCTGACGTCGTCCTCGCACACTGCGTCTGGACGAGTGAGAGCGAGCGCGAACTGCTCGCCGAAACCGGGACGAACGTCGTTCACTGTCCGTCTGCGAACATGAAACTGGCGAGTGGTGTGGCACCCATCGCGGAGTACCGCTCGCGTGGCATCACTGTTGCACTGGGGAACGACGGACCACCGTGTAACAACACGCTCGACCCGTTCACAGAGATGCGACAGGCGAGTCTACTCGCTAAAGTCGACGCGCTCGACTCGACAGCGCTGCCCGCATCCGCTGTGTTCGAGATGGCGACAACTGCGGGTGCACGCGCTGGCGGTCTGGAACGGGTGGGGAAACTCCGAACTGGCTGGAAAGCAGACCTTATCGGCCTCTCGACAATATCCTCGCGCGCGACGCCAGTACACGACCCACTGTCACATCTTGTTTTCGCTGCTCACGGTGACGACGTCGAGTTCACGATGGTCGACGGCACCGTCGTCTACGACGAGGGTCACACTACAGTCGACGCTGTCGCCGTTCGAGAGCGTGCGAGAGAGCTGTCTCAAAGGTACTGAAAAACCCAAAAGATTGGGTGTAGGGGTGGGGTGGGTGGTAGGGGGGTAGGCACCAGAACGGTGCCACAACTGGTCATTGTCCCTCATACATATAAATCTTTCTATCAATATTGATAATAAGTCACAGAACCACCAGTTAGAGAGCCTGTTTCAATATCAGAAAGTTGTTTTTGGAGGATTCGATACGAGTCAGAACCTGTCGCTGGGAGGTCTGGCGGTTGCTCGGGCGACGTGGTCGAGAGAAGTTTTGCGTGGGTGCTGATTCCCGGCAGGGAACTTGCACCTGCACCTTTGCCAGCTCGGATGTCCTCGCTGGCAGGCAGTGCGTGGGACCGGATTTGAACCGGCGGACCCCTACGGGACAGCGCCCTCAACGCTGCGCCGTTGGCCTGGCTTGGCTACCCACGCGCACTGCATCTCACAGTTGCCCGTGGACGGATAAAAGCACTTTCGTTTGCAACCTGTCCTGACACACGCACACACAGGTCGACCAGTCTCGCTGTTCGTGTCACCCGAGCGCGGTGATAGAAGAGTTAAATAAGGCGAGTCTGTTAGCCACCGCATGGCCAAATACTCGACCGGAAGTGGCGGGGGCTCATCTAGCGGGAGTTG
>PUMG01000379.1 GCA_003551265.1 Halovenus sp. | reverse complement strand
GACGAACTTCCGCTCGACGGAGCGGTCGATGTGACGGTGCTCAACCCGCCTGCCGGTGACTCCGGGACAGACCTGCACTACAACAGCATCACGCTCGCTCTCGAGTTCGGCGAGTTCCGATATCTGACGACCGGTGACGCCGAAACGGATGCGGAGTCCCGACTGCTCGAGGACTGGGCCGACGAACTCGACGCGGACCTCTACCAGGCAGGACACCACGGCTCATCGACCTCTTCGACTGAACCGTTCGTCGAGGCGGTTGCACCAGATATCGTGCTCATTTCGAGCGCGCTCGACAGTCAGTTCGGCCACCCACACGATGTCGTTCTCGAACGGTTCGCAAGCCACGACATCGAGGCGTACTGGACCGCCGTCCACGGCGATGTCGTGTTCACGTCCGACGGCGACGACCTCTCCGTACAGGTCCAAGACGACGAGACGACCGACCCGCTCGAACTCAAGGAGATGAAACCCGAGGACAACGACGGGGATGACTCCTACAGCGCAGTTCCGCCATCCCTCGCTGGAATCGAACTGCTAGCCGGAACAGAGAGCCTGAACACGGCGACCCCTCCCTTCGTCGGGAGCCACGGATGAAAGACGGAACGTACACCGGCGTCCTCGACCGCATCGTCGACGGGAAGACTGCCGTCGTGTTGCTCGAAGCCGACGGCGAGGTTCACGAAGAACTGAACGTACCGGTCGAGCGACTCCCGGAAGCGGGACGACACGACGGTGCTGTCTTCGATGTGACCGTCGAAGCGGGTGAGGCACGCGAGTTCACTCACCGACCTGAAGTCGAGCGCGAACGACGGGAAGACGCACAGGAGCGCTTCGACAGGCTCTCGAAACGACTCGGCGACGAGTGAGACAGATAGGTCCTTCACGCTGGCCAGACGCTGAACAGTTGACCGTTGAGGAGGAAGACACGGACCGGGTCGCCTTCTCCGACTGTTGGCAGCTCGTCACGGGAGGCGATGACCTGTGTGATTATCTGGCCGTTCTCCTCGACGAGAATGACGACGTGCTGACCGTCGACGATGCGGTCGACTGTCCCATCGTACACGCCGGTTCTGGAGAGTGTTTCTGACTCCGACGAATCGTCTTGCTCTGGTGCGGTCGTTGATTCCTGATTCTCGACAGCGTCGTGACCGTCACCGGAAGTGACTGTGTCTGTGTGCTGCTGTTCGCTTGCGCTCACCGTCGAGATGGCTGCAGTCCCGACAGCGACCGAGGCGAGTGTTTTGAGTGCGTTGCGACGAGTGACTGGCTTTCGTGCCATGGGTCTGCTGGTCCCGTTATCGCATATAAACAGGGGGACCAGACTGACAGCTCGGTCTCGTTGTCGCCGAGCGAATACAGCCCTCGTATTTCAGCCCCTGTACCCCGAAAATGAGAACGATCACTCATTCCGCCGATCGGTGTCGTAAGGTTCCTGTTTGATCTCCCTCATCGATTTGCCCTCGAACGCATCCCCAACGGCATCACGCAATCCCGCTATCGGGTTGTCCTGTAATGGAATCAGTTCGACGCGGTCGTTGCGTTCGACGATACGGTACCGTGTTCCATGCCGTTCCCGGATTTCGTGAGGAATGAGGATTCGTCCGTGGTCATCAGTCCCCGCTGTGTTACTCATCTTTATTCAGTCTACTCAAGGAGCATTGGAATTTCTTGCTACGCAGTGGGACTATTCCGACCAAATGTAGCTGATTCTTAATATGGATATTTGGGCTGGAGTTACGAGTTGGTGTCGGTGGCGCTCAGGGCTGTAAGGATTCGAACGTCCGAAGTAATAGTCCCGGGAGGATTCGAACCTCCGTCGCAAGCCCCAGAAGCTCGCATGATTGGCCACTACACCACGGGACTGCATCAGACTGTACTGGACGACTGTATTTATGCGTGTCGTAACCAGTCGCCTTTTCACTCGTTTGGTTCCGGTCCTCCAACGTGCTCTTTTCTGTGACAGTTGGAGCAGAGCAGCACACATTTTTCAATCTCTTCTAGAATCTCGTTTTTGGGATAACCATCGGAAATCATCTGTGCGACAGTCATTCGTTTTTGCCCTGTCGTATGGTGGAACACAAGTGCACAAGGGTCATGTTCATCACACTTAGAACATCCCTGTCGGTGCTTGTATCGATGAGACCTGCCCCGTAGCGACTTGTTTGTATCCTGTCGGTTGCCGTGTTCTTTTCTGTGACAGTTAGCACAGAGAACGACGCACTTCGCCATCTCATTGCTGAGTCTCTCTCGTCCGTAGCCGTAGGTGACCATCTCTGTGATAGCCATCGTCTTCTCACTAGGATCGAGATGGTGAAAGTCCAGTACACTGCAGTTTGTCTCCCCACATACTTGACAGCCTTCGCTCTCTTTCTGTTCGCTAACCCAACTCCGAAGACGTGCACGTCGACGAAGTGTTCGTTTGGTATTCCATTGGACATTCTGGTAGTGCCACCGCTGGTCAACCGAGAGACTTTCCCAGTCCAGTTCTGGCGGGATTTCTGTCTCTTTGGGCTTTTCTCTCACTCTTGAACCAGTAGACGGGTGCGTTTTCAGACCTGCACGCTGCTTCGCTTCGTTCCAGCCACCTACTACGCGTATTATCGTACCAGATGCTGGTCGGAGTCCCAACTCTTCGTACTCCGTTTTTGTCGGTGACTTACCAAGCTGAGCCGTAGCCTTTTGTAAGCTTTCAATACACTCTTTCTCAGTTGTCCCCACATGATTCTATTTTGGCGTATTCCTTATAACATATATCCATAGAGTGAAACTGAAATTTCAAATAAAAGGATATTATTTGGGCACAGATACCGTAATGCCGGTATGTATACACATAAATTTCCGCAGCTCCCACCCATCCATCACCCACCAACAAGAACTGGCGGGCGAACATCCGCCAGGATGTTCGTCTGCCAGATAAGGTCGTACTACCAGCGATAATCACCACATAGCTATACTGCCGTTCGTTCGACTCTCGAACTCTATGGACACCCCACGGGGCGATTCATTGACAGAGGCATATCGTCGCCGGGCGTTCATGTCGGGACTCGCCGGACTGGGAACGCTGGCAGCAACCGGGACGACAGCACTCAACGAGGGGGAAGACAGCGCGGTCGTTCACCAGCAAGACGACGAAATCGAGGATGACACAACCGTCCACCCGGTGTTCGGCTTCGCCGCCGAATCGGTGGATGTCGACCCACCGGTCGACCCAGACCACGAGGTGAGCCTGCTCGAACGCGACCGCGAGACAGGACTCGATGCGTTCCTAGAGCGCTATTTCGAGCCGACTGGCCTGTCAATCGAACCCGGCGAGACGGTGCAGTTTCGACTGGAGTCGAGCACCCACACAGTCACAGCCTATCATCCGGAGGTGGGGTACGAACAGCGAGTACCCGACGACAGCGGCCCGATTTCGTCACCGCTCCTCTGGCAGGGGTCGTACTTTCTGTACACGTTCGAAGAACCCGGCGTCTACGACCTCGGCTGTCTCGTCCACGGCTGGGCGGGCACGGTGTGTCGAGTCGTCGTCGGTGAGGCGAGCGGTCCCGGCGCGACAGAGGTTCCAGAACCAGCCTACCGCAACAGCCACCCCGACCCGGCGGACCCGGGACCACCGGACTGGCTCGCTGCCGCGGTGTTTCGTGATTCCGCACTCGACCCGGAGGCGATTCTCGACCAGGGCACTGTCGGCTGGGACGACCTCGACCCCGAGAGCACGGCGTTCCCGACACGGTTGCTCACACCACCCCACGCAGGGCGCTCGCTTCTGGCTGCGCTCTCAGGTGACCCGGCGGGCGTCGAAACGGCCGCCAGCGGCTCTGTTCACCTCACACCAGTGGAGAACGGCCTTCTGTGGCATCTCGTCCTCGAAGAGACTGAGTGTGTCACACAGGTACACGTCCACGAGGGTAGACGTGGTGAGGACGGGCCAGTCGTCGCACCGATGGTCACGTACACAGAGGAGGCAGACGGCACCGGTGAGGGCGACCCAGTTAGCACGACTCCCGACGAGCCAATCGTCGAAGGTGGCGTCATCGACGATATCGAACTCGTCGACGCGATTCTCGACGACCCAGGGGCGTACTACGTCAGCGTCCACACGACTCACAACCCTGACGGAGCAATTCGTGGGCAACTCCGCGGTGGCCACCCCGACGACATCGTCGAACGTGAACCCGAACCTGCTGAGTTCACGGTCTCGAACCTGAACCCGGAGGACGTGACTGTCGAACAGGGTGACCTCGTCTCTGTTTCGGCGACTGTCAGCAACGAAGGTGACATTCCGGCGACACAGACGGTCGAGTTCCGCATCGACGGGGTGACCGAAGCGGAACAGGAACTTGAACTGGGATGTCGTGAATCGACCACTGTCACGTTCGAGGACATCGAGACGGCGGACCTCGAACCCGGCGAGTACGAACACAGCATCGCGGCCGACGACGAGGTGTTCGGAACTCTCAGCGTAGTCGAAGATGACGACGTGACCGACCCGGTTGCTGACGATCCGCCTGACGACGAGCCTCCGGATGACGACCCGGACGATGAACCAGACGACGAGCCTCCAGATGACGACCCGGATGATGAACCAGACGACGAG
>PUMG01000299.1 GCA_003551265.1 Halovenus sp. | reverse complement strand
GAGCCGTTCGCCGCGCTCTCGGGGTTCATGCCCACCGGCGACCCGCACATCGGCCACAAGCTCGTCTTCGACGAGATAATCTGGCACCAGCAACAGGGCGGGGACGCCTACGCACTGATCGCAGACCTCGAAGCACACAGCGCCCGCGGCCTGTCGTGGGAGGAAATCGACGAACACGCCCGCGATTACGTCCTGTCGCTGCTCGCGCTCGGATTCGACCCTGAGGAGGGGACACTGTATCGACAGTCGACCAACCGCGATGTCCAGGATCTCGCCTTCGAGCTTGGTATCGAGGCGAACTTCTCCGAACTCGCCGCAATTTACGACTTCGACGGTGAAACCGACGTCTCGCACATGCAGTCGGTCATCACACAGATGGCCGATATCCTCTATCCACAGCTTTCGGGACCGAAACCAACGGTCATCCCCGTGGGACCGGACCAGGACCCCCACGTTCGACTGGCCCGTGACCTCGCCGCACGCGTCCAGTACTTCGGTGTCACCCACGCCTACGCGAGTTTCGAGACCGGACCTGACGAACACTCACTCATCGCTTCCGCGTACGACACCCTCTCCGAAGAACACCCCGACGAGACGATTCGGTGTCGCGACGCCGCGACGCTTCTGGAACACGAACGTGAACCTGGCGCAACTGACGCCGTAGCGACGACGCTGGACAGCACGATTACGATGCTCCGGGAAGCAGGTAAAGAACCGCTCCGCCCCCGCGTGCGTATCGTCGACCGCAACGCCACCGACGAAGCGTTCGAGGCACTTATCGACGCCGTCGAGGGTGAAAAGCGCGTCTACGACGCTCACATCGACGCCTTCGAGTTGAGCCGCGAGGAAGCCGAGACGGTGGCCCGTGAGGTTGCGCTGGCACACGGCGGCTACGGCTTTCTCTCCCCCTCTTCCATCTACCACCGCTTCATGACGGGACTCACCGGCGGGAAGATGTCCTCGTCGATTCCAGCCTCACACATCAGCCTGCTCGACGAACCAGAGACGGGATACGAGAAGGTGAAAAGCGCAACCACGGGCGGCCGGGAAACTGCAGAACTCCAGCGCGAACTCGGCGGGGAAGCCGACGAGTGTCCGGTGTACGAACTGTACGCGTACCTGCTCGCGGGCGACGACGACGAGTTCGCAACCGAGGTGTACGAAGAGTGCGTCGGCGGCGACCGCCTCTGTGGCGACTGCAAGGAACAGGCAGCACAGCTGATGGAAGCGTTCCTCGAAAACCACCAGGAAAAACGCGAAGAGTGGGAAGCGAAACTCGACGAGGTGGACATCGAGTTAGACTCCGACCGGTAACGAGGAAGAACCGCAGTGTTGCAAAGAATTTTGCTGACTCAGTGTCAAGACACCCGACAGTGAACGTCGACATCAGAGAGGCGACCCCGGCGGACGTCTCCGACATCGCTGACGTCGCAAAGCAGGCGTGGTACGAGGTCCATGCGCCGATAATCGGCGAGGAGTTGGTCGCCGAGTTCCTCGGGCGGTACTACGACACTGACTCGTTGCGTGCGGTCGCCGAGAGCGACGAACGGGTGACCTACGTCGCCGATCACGAGGATGGCGTCGTCGGCTTCGTCTCCGGCGGGCCCGACGAGGATGAGCGCGAACTGCTCCATCTGAGCCGAATATACCTTCTTCCTGAATACTGGGGAGAGGGAATCGGTCGTCGACTCCTCGACACATTCGAACAGCAAGCCATCGAGCAGGGTCACAGCCGGATTCGACTGCGCGTCATGGTCGACAACGAGCAGGCCGTGAGCTTCTACGAGTCAACGGGATTCGACCGGAGAGACGAGAGATACGACGAGTTGGTCGAGACGAACTCCTACGTCTACGTTAAGGAACTGGACGGGGCGGGAGTCGGAGACCGTTGACGACCTAGGGAGTCACCCGTTCGACTGAAAGCCAGTCGATACGCTCGTCGTCGGCGAAGGCGAACAGCATTCGCTTGCGAACGCCGTGAGCGAGGCGAACGTCCAGCGAGAGGTCACGTGGGACGAACGAGTGCTCGGGAGAGAGCACACGAACGAGAAACTCCGAGTGGCCAAGGTTGTCGACCGACTCGACAGCGGCGTACGTTCGGAAATCAGCACCGAATTTGAAGCCGGTTTTGGGGACGATGCCAGCATCCCTGAGAGAGCCGTAGACGTGAAGCCGCCGGTTGAATCGGTCACCCTCGACCTCACGACCGCGGGCGATGATTCGGTGCTCACCGTCATCCGCTGAGTCGAGCGTGAGAAGGTCTTCGCTGCTCAAGTAGGCAGCTTCGACGAGCGAGAGCTGGAGTGCCTCGTCGTCACGGTCGAGTCGCTGTCCGTAGAACGCGCGGTCGTGCAAGGCTGTCGGCGGGTTCCGAACCAGAACGCGGTCCGAGAGAAGTACTCCTTTCGCAGAAGAGATGTCGTGATGGGTCGAACCGGTGACTGGTGGTCTGTTGAGTTCCAGGTACGTGACCTCGCTCTCCTCGTCGACGACTGCGAGCAGTGCCGTCTCATCTGTGTTGTCAGTGTTGCCGGTGTCGTCTGTATTGCCGGTGTCGTCGGTGTTGTCGGTGTCGCCGGTGTCGTCTGTATCGCCGGTGTCGTCGGTGTTGTCGGTGTCGCCGGTGTCGACGGTGTCGTCAGTGTCGCCGGTGTCGTCGGTGCTATCACTGTGAGTGTCAGAGTCAGCGGCGAACTGGAAGAGCGTCGACGCGGCGACTGTCGTTCGTTCACTCAGCGCACCAACTCGGTACGCAACGACCTCGTCCCAGGGTCCCTTTCCACGGGGGTAGACGACAAACTGGGCGAGGCTGCTGGGAGAGTCACGGACAGGCGAGAGGTAAAATCCCCGGTCACGCAGTTCCTTGTAGACGAAAAAGTCCACCTCGGAGACCGCCGCAGAAGCGAGGAATGCCTCGAAGTCGAGCATCCGTGCGCCAGCGCCATCGCGTGCGTCACGGACGGCCTCAACGTCACCGCGAAAGAGAAGGTGAGCAACCTCGACAGGAGCGAGTTCGATGCCGCCGTCGTGTGGCCTGCCGTATCCTCGTGCGTCGTAGAACCGCTCGCGTGCCTGATTGCCTCCGAGAATGCGCTCCCCGTCGAATCTCATTTCAGTCATTGGTATAGGGACGTATGAAAGTCGTTCACGAGCATTTCACGGAAGCTGGCTGTGTGCGCCAACCAGCGCACCCGAGAGTGAGAGTCCACAGACCAGCGTCTCGCGGTCGACAATGGAGTCTCTGAGGTCGCTGTCCTCTATGGTCGTCCCGGGAAAGACGAGCGAGCGTTCGAGCGTCGAGTCAGTGACCCTCGCACCCCCCATTACGTGGACGTTCTCGCCGATGGTGCTGTTCTCGACAGTCGCATCCGCGGCGACGACAGAGTCACCACCGAGTGCCCACGCGACCGCGTCGAGGTAGCTCTCTGGCGTTCCGATGTCGAACCACGCCTCCTCGAACGTGAACGCCCGAACGCATCGTCGCTTCTGTAGCCACTGGATGAACCAGCCCGGTTCGTCCGGGCTGTTGTCGTCTTCGAGATACTCACCGAAACGAACGTCGGCGGCCGGAAACGCATAACACGCGATAGAGACGAGCGTGCTCGAAGGCTCTGCAGGCTTCTCCTCGAAATCGACGACCTCGGTGCCGTCGAGTTCGACAAGTCCGTACTGCTTTGCACGTTCGCGCGAGCCGACATCGTATGCCGCCAGCGACGTCGTCCCCTGCTGTTCGAAGAAGTCGAGAAACTCCGCGATGTCGAAGCTGATGAGGTTGTCACCGGCGACGACAAGCAGGTCGTCCTCGTCGAGTCCCTCACGGTCGACGAGCTGGGAAAGCGCACCGATGACACCCAGTTTCTGTCCCTCGTCGACGGTCTCCTCGACGCTGAGCTGGGGCTTTTCGAACGGAGAGTCTGCGAGGTGTTCGTCGAACGTTTCGGCGAAGCGCTCGTTCGTGCTCACGAATACCTCGTCGATACGTTCGTCGGCATCTAGTTCTGCGAGAATCCTGTCGATAACCGTTTGCTCGCCGACCGGCAGCAACATCTTGGGACGGTTCCGGGTTATCGGCCACAACCGGGTCGCGTACCCGCCAGCCAGAACGACCGCTTTCATACACTCACTCTCCGGGCGGCCGGTTAAAGTCCTTCTGAAGATACAGCGTCTCTCCCGGAATCGACCGCCGACTGACCGGAATTGCAGGCTGGTCCCCCCCGAGTGTGGTGAACGAGAACGACGCCCCGACATCGAGGGCGACCGCCAGTGCGGGTCGGTGTAACTCCGGAGGGAGATTGAGCGCGTAGATGGCGTCGACACCCTCGTATATCCGGTAGTCGGGGTCCGTGACGTCGTCGATGACAAAGCGAACTCCGTCCGGAACCTCGCGGTCGTGGATGTCAGTCGCCGTCACGTCGACGCCACGCTGAGCGAGATCTCTGGCAACAGCGGTCCGGCGACCGATACCGATTTCGACGACTGAGTCGTGGTCGGACAGGTGGCTGACGAGCGTCTGCCGAGTCAAGTCAAGCACGCAGATTTTTATTGTATGGGACCACATAAAGTAGTATATGCATGTCGACATCGTGCCGGTCGGCGACGTAGACGCAGTCGTCAAGCGCGAGGCGTCGAGCGGTCT
>PUMG01000153.1 GCA_003551265.1 Halovenus sp. | reverse complement strand
TCTTTATCTGCCCGGCCGGCTCGTTCGCGTGTTCGTCCTCGTGGGCGAGACATTTCTCGACCTGCGCCATGAGGTCGTCGTGAGAGACTGAGCCGCCTTCGACGCTTTCGGCGACATAGCCACACATCGTACAGCCGCCAGCGCGTGCCCAGCGACAGCCGCCGGTGTTGAGGATGATGGTCAGCGAGTCGTAGACGCCGGAGGGTGTGTTGTCCTCGTCGAGCCAGACGCGCGTCGGCTCGCGCGGGTCGTACGTTTCGTCCCTGCGGGCGCGGATTTCCCGCATCGCCTGATTGTGGGCATCCATCCCCTTGCCCTGCTCGTAGACGTCCGGTGTCGGCTTGCTCATTGATTGGTCTTACACGGGGGAGGAGCTAAACACTCTGCGATAGCAAGATTCATCCGACTCGATGTCGCATCGGTGAGTATGAGCGAGTACACGGTTACCGGCCGATGGAAGACCCGGGATGGATGGCAAGCGTTCGAGAAACAGATGGAAGCCGAGAACGAGAACGTCGCGGTCGAGCGCACCTACGCCGATTTCGGCTCGAAGCACGGTCTCAAACGCCCGCAAATCGAAATCGACGAGGTTGCACAATGAGCCTCGGTGGGAATCAGCAGCTCCAAGAACTCGCACAGGCGGTCCAGGCAATCGAACAGGAACAGGAGATGCTGCGGAGTGAAATCGAGGCACTCCAGCGTCAGAAAACGGAGATAGACGAGGCGACAGAGGGTATCGAGACACTGGAGACGGGGTCGACGGTACAGGTTCCACTCGGGGGAGGTGCGTTCGTCCGTGCAGCGGTCGAGAACAGCGACGAGGTGATCGTCGACCTCGGTGCAGACTACGCCGCCGAGCGAGACGCAGACGGCGCACTCAGTACGCTTGAGAC
Organism: Halovenus sp.; assembly: GCA_003551265.1. Classification (GTDB taxonomy): domain Archaea; phylum Halobacteriota; class Halobacteria; order Halobacteriales; family Haloarculaceae; genus Halovenus. The sequence continues at coordinate 3,774 of PUMG01000153.1, read as the reverse complement.
GAAAAAGGAGATGCTCGACGACCGTATCCAGGACATCCGCTCGGAGATTGCAGAACTTGACGACGAGGCCGACGAACTCGAAGCACACGCACAGCAACTCCAGCAACAGCAGCTCCAGCAGATGCAACAACAGCAACAACAGCAGGACCTTCCTGACGAGTGAGTTCTCCCCATGTTCGACGGACTCAAAAAGAAGCTGAACAGTTTCACTGAGGACGCAGAAGAAGATGTTGAGGCGGACCTCTCCGACGAGGTCGAAGCCGAGGAGAGCGGGGACGATGTCGAAATTGAGACGAACGACGTTGAGACCAACGATGTCGACGAGCGTGAACCGGACGAGGGTGTGGAAGCCGAGTGGGACGAGAGTGAGAGTGTGGCGTCGGACGAAAGCGAACAATTTGAGTCCGACACGGTGGACAAATCCCTCGAACACGACGCAGATTCTGAGGCGGAGACAGACGGTGAGGACACGAACGACCGCAGTTTGCGTGAGCGGGCAAAGCTGCTTGCGACCGGCAAGACAGTCATCGACGAAGGCGACCTCAAAGCCCACCTCGAAGAGCTGGAGTTTGGGTTGCTCGCCAGCGACGTCGAACTCGAAGTGACTGAAGAGATTCTCGAAGGGGTGGAAGAGAATCTCGTCGGGGAGACTCGCAGACGGCTCTCGAGTACAGGAAATCTCGTCCGGGATGCGCTGCGTGAGGCGCTGTACGACGTCATCAGCGTGGGCCAGTTCGACTTCGAACAGCGAGTCGCCGAGGCGGAGAAACCAGTCGTCATCATCTTCACCGGCGTCAACGGCGTCGGCAAGACGACGTCGATTGCGAAACTGGCGCAGTACTTCGAGGACCGGGGGCTGTCGTCGGTGCTGGCGAACGGGGACACGTTCCGGGCGGGTGCGAACGAACAGCTCGAAGAACACGCAGACAACCTCGATAAACGCATCATCTCACATGAGCAGGGGTCGGACCCGGCGGCAGTCATCTACGACGCCGTCGAGTACGCCAAGGCGAACGATGTCGATGTCGTGCTGGGCGATACAGCGGGTCGACTCCACACCAACGAGGGGCTGATGGACCAGCTCGAGAAAATCGACCGCGTCATCGACCCCGACATGACGCTGTTCGTCGACGAAGCTGTCGCGGGACAGGACGCCGTCAACCGTGCGCGAGAGTTCAACAACGCCGCCGAAATCGACGGTGCAATCCTGACCAAAGCAGACGCTGACCAGCAGGGTGGTGCGGCCATCTCCATCTCTTCGGTCACCGGCAAACCGATTCTGTTTCTCGGCACCGGACAGGGCTATCACGACCTCGAACGCTTCGACCCCGAACAGATCGTCGACCTGCTACTCGGTGACAGCTAGACGCACAGACCAGAACCTCACTCACCGACAGTCTGACCTATCAGTAGCGGGCTGTACACTCAGAACTCGTCGAGCGTCCGCTGGTCCGGCGGGAGCGGGTCTTCGGGTTCGACGCCCAGCAGCCGGGGGAGTGCGGTATCAGCGAACGTCAACCCGAGAACGAGAATTATCGGAGCCAGAAAGAGTCCGTAGAACCCGAAGATGATCGGGCCGAAGATGTAGGCGAGCATCAACAGACCGACGTGGGTGCGCTTGCCGCTGAGATACGGACGCAAGAACAGGTCCGGAATCGTATCGACGAGGATGATGACCGCGAGCAAGAAGCCCCCGATGTACACGAGCATGTCGAGGTCGCCACCGTTCATGATGAGCGGTGCGGCGGCCGCTGCCGCGAGCGGGACGTACACGATCTTCATACCGATTACCGGAATCAGACTCGCAATTCCAGTGAGTGCGCCCGCGAGTGCGGGAAACGGCACTTCGGCCGCTGTCGGCACCAGCGCGTTGTATCCCATGTAGACGACGACTGCGACGAGCGAGATGATGATGACGTTGAGGAGGTTTCCGAACAGAACCGCTTCGAGTTCTTCGTCTGCTGCTTCAAAGTACTCCCGGACGATGGTCCCATCATCGAACCGAAGGAGCCACTGGTGCGCACGCGACCCATCAATGAGGAGATAGTACGCGATGACGATCATGATGAGCACGTTCAACAAAAACGCCGTAAAGAGGCTGGTGATTACGTCTGCCTGGCTCGTCGCAATAGAGATGACGGGGTCAAGATCACCGGCCTGGTAGGCCATGAAAAGACCGTCGGGAGTCGGATCTGGAACGTCATCTGCGCTTTCAACCCCGTCGATATAGCCACTTGCTGCCTCGATGACGGGATATCTCTCGATGATGGTCTGAACTTCGAACGCAATGACCACCGCTGTGTAGGTGAACAGAGCAATAAGTGGAACCGCCACCATCGACAGCGTCACTACCGCACGTATCCGGGTGGGAAGTCTGAGTCTGGTCAGGCTCTTGTGAAACCGTCGCGTCGAGTAATACAGGAAGATGCCGAGCGTGATGGCCGCGATGAATCGATAGGCGATATACGTGACAACGGCCACGAGCAAGATACCGAAGACAGCGATAACAAACCGTCGTGCATTCATACTCCGTAGTCAGGCTCATGATAATTAAAATGTACACATCTGAGACGAGTTCCGGAGGTCTTGTTTGAACAGGTGCGATACTTCACTGACGAGTACAGCAGTTCTCATCGTCGTGCGGTTCGTTCACCTGTCTCTCCTGATCACTCATTTGCTGCACGCTCGCAGATGTCTTCCCAGCGACCTTGCTCTTCGAGGAACTGCTGGAGTTCGTCGGCGTACTCCTGTGTGAGAGTGCGTGCAGCCTCGAGACGCTCTTTGTCAACACTGCTCCCTCCACCGCTCCCGCCGCCAAGGATGTTCCGTAGCGACCCGAGAAGCCCGCCACCTCCGGTGCTCTGACTCCGCTGTTGCTGATTCGCTGGCACTCCACCCATCCCCTGTGCCACGTTGTCGAGTTCCGGCAACACGTGTTTCACCTTCTCCGTGTTGGCGACGAGCCGTGCCTGCTCCGGCTGGTCGGGATGTTCGATGTCGAACTCGACGGCAGTCATGATGAGTCCCCACTGCTGGTTCGTAAACTGCGAGTTCAACACGCTGTCGTTGAACTGCTGGTCGACCTGCATCCGTGCACCAGCGAGACTCTCTCGCCACTGATTGCTCATGCGCTCCGATACGGCTGGCGTGCCTATAGGGATTATCGTACGTCATCATAGAATTCTCGCTGTCCGTCGCAGCGAGAATCTCTGCAGAATGGCCGTCACCGATGAGTGACTCCTCGCGAAAGAATGCGTATCGAGTTACAGCGCTGCGCCGTCGGTGACCGAGATATCTGCGTGCAGTTCCTCGCGCAGTGCAGCGTGAACGTGGCAGATATCCTCTGCGCGGGCGACGATATCGTCTACGGAGTCGCCGAGGTCGCCTTCGACGTGGATGTCGAAAGAGACGCCCGAGATGTCGTCATCGTCGTCGAGGTCGGCCGATGCCTCTATCTGGACGGTGCCAATGTCCTCAAAACCTTCCTTGTTTGCGCCGACGCGGAACGCCGGAATGAAACAGGACGCATAATCAGCGACGAGGACATCGTTCGGCGTTGGGCCATCTTCGCCGAGTGCGTCCGTGACGAGGTTCCAGTCGCCGACGATGCTTTCGGTCGTGTATCCCTCTTCGCACGTGCTCGTTGTTGTGATGTCTGCCATCGCCTGGGTTTGGACAGCCACGCACAAAACTGCTCGCCTCGTCTCCAATGTTACCGCAGACGTGTATGCGGCGTGTTGACTGTTTACACTGTTGGGAGTCGTGCTGACACCT
>PUMG01000010.1 GCA_003551265.1 Halovenus sp. | reverse complement strand
TGTCGGGACACCACAGGTGCCAGACGGGGTTCGAGACGCTGACATCGTCCACGCACACACGCCGTTCAGCCTCGGTGTCGCTGGCCGCCGACTCGCACGCTCGCTGTCTGTGCCACTGATTGCGTCCTATCACACGCCAACAGCCGAGTACGCCAGGTACATCTCCGAACTCGCGCCGGTCGAACGACTCGTCCGGGAGACGGCAACGAGCTACGAGCAGTGGTTTCTTGGGCGAGCAGATGCAGTAATTACCCCGAGCGCCGCCACCGCCAGCGCGCTCGAACATCGAATCAACGACGATACGCCAGTCCACATCGTCTCGAACGGTGTCGATACGTCGGTGTTTCGTCCGGTCGAGACGGACGCGTTCTGTGATGCGTACGGTCTCCCTGACGGCGTACTCGTCGGATACACGGGACGCCACGGGCACGAAAAAGAACTCGGACGACTCGTCGAGGCAGTTGCCACACTCGACGACGTGACACTCGTTTTCGGGGGTGACGGTCCAGCACGAGAACGACTCGAAGGACTCGCTGACAGCCACGACGTTCGTGCGCGGTTTCTGGGCTTTTTACAACGCGAAGAACTCCCTGCGTTTTACTCCGCACTCGACGTGTTTGGGTTTCCCAGTCCTGTCGAAACCGAGGGACTGGTCGCGCTGGAAGCAATCGCGTGTGGAACCCCCGTTGCAGGTGTCGATGCTGGTGGTCTTGGCGAGCGTATCGAGGATGGGGTGACTGGATACACGGCACCACCGGGAGACACCACCTCTTTTAGGACGGCACTCGAGCGGACAATTCAGAACCGAGACCGTCTGCGTGAGAGCTGTCTGGACAGGCGGAAGTCGATGGACGTGGCTCAGTCGCTCGCGCGGCTCCGAACCGTGTACGATGACGTACGATCAAGACAGCCGAGAGAGAGAACGAACCCGTCACATTGACTGATGAACAGAACGCCCTACTTCGGGCCTCGAATCCGGAGCGCCTCGTGTTCGTCGAACGACCCGAGGTCGCCTGTGAGGTACCACCCGTCACGGAGCGTCTGTCGCCAGAGACCGCTCTCGTTCCAGTACCCTTCGATGACGTTCGGGCCGCGGACCAGCACTTCCTCGTCGTCGGCGAGTGCGACTTCGACCCCGGGGAACGGTGAGCCGACAGTCCCCGCCCGGAACGACCCGGCGCGGTTGACAGTGGCGAGCCCTGACAGCTCCGTTGCACCGTATATCTCGCTAATCGGAACGCCGTATCCGCTGAAGAACTGGACGAGGTCCGGGTCGATTGCCTCCGTTCCAGTCAACGCGTGTTCGATACTCCCCAGCCCCACGGAGTCGCGCACCGACGAGAACACCGTTCGCTCGGCGAGTCGATGTTTGAGTGAGAGTGTCGTCGAGAGTGTCTCGCCCCGGTCTTTCGCTTCCCCGTACGAGTGGGCAACGCCGTCAGAAATTGCCTGGCGAAGGCCACCCTGTTTCTCGGCTCTGGCGTCGATTTCGTCAGCTAAATGCCGATATACGTCGGGAACGCCGACGAGAATCTCCGGTTCGACTGCTCGCAAATCCGAGACGAGGTCGTCCGGGTCGACGTACGCGACCGACCCTCCTGCGTCCCAGAGCGCATACGTCGAGATACGCTGGTACATGTGTGCCTGAGGGAGGAAACACGTCCCGGTCTGTCCCGACTCGAACGGCAGACTCGTCCGAAGCATCTCGATTGCTGCACGAAGGTTCCTGTGGGTGATTGCACAGCCGTTGGGGTGGTCAGTGGTCCCGATTCTGTAGACGATGGTCGCGACGTCGTCCACATCAGCGTCGAAACCTGGAAGTGCCGATGGTTCCGCTCGCGGCAGTGCCGTTGCGTCGAGAACTGTCTCGACAGCGTCGCCCATCGACACGGGCAGCGCAGAGTCAGTGATCAAAAGCGAAATGTCGGCGTCCCGAACGACGTGTTCTGCCCGTTCACTCCGGTACAGAGCTGACACCGGGACGGAGACGAATCCCGCCAGATAACACGCGAGGTCGACGAGCGACCAGGTCGGGCCCGGTCCCAGATGGATACCGACTCTGTCGCCGGGTTCCACTCCTGCGTCCAGCAGTCCCCCGGCGATTTCCTGGGCTTCATCGTATAGTTGGTCGAACGACCACGGTGCGAACGAGTCTCCGCTCCTGACGTGAGCAGCCGCCTGCGTGCTGTAGCTGGTGGTCAACCCTTCGAACCACGAGGGCATCGACTCTGCGGGGACATCTAGCGCGCCACCGCTGTGAACCGGACTCGAGAGGGTGACCGGTTCAGGGTCAACTGTCTGTGACGTCTTGTCGTCCTCGTCAGACGACTTTCCGTCCTCGCCAGATACTAGCTCGTCTTCACCGTCCTCCTCGTCCGTCGATGATGTCTGTCTCGCCTCCGCCACACCTTCCTCGTCGTGTGGGTCCAGGTCTTCGGACCGGTCCACTTTCAACTGTCCCGGTTCGTATTCGTAGTCATCGGGAACGTTCTCCTGGTAGTACTCGCTATAGCTCCGGTCCTGGTTCAGCCCAGCGATGTGCGAATCGAGCCAGTTCCGGGCGAACATCAACACTTCCATCGAGATGTACTCACCCTGTTCGTGTTTCCTGCGCAACTCGGTGACCTTCTCGGCGAAGTTATCGTGCATCTCGCGGTGGTCGAAAAAGCAGTCTGCACAGTCCATCGCGAACCCACAGTCTTGCATGAACTCTTCTTCGTCACCGAAGTGGTACTCGGTGTACGCCTCTAACTCCCGAAGAATCTCTCCGATTTTCTCGTCCGATTGCCCCGCTTTCATCGCCGCGTACAGGTCGTTGAGCAGTTCGAACAGCAGTTTGTGTTGCTCGTCGAAGCGCTCGATAGCCGTACTATAGCGCTCTTCGTCCCACTCGATGAACAGTTCGTCAGACTCTATTCCCATACCAGATTGTACCCAGTTACGATATAAAACACCTCAATATGTTCCCGAATTCTGGGAACACAATCCCTATACTGGTGGCGAAAATCTGTGAACTTTTCATCCGTCAGTATGAGGAGAAAACCCACCAGTACATTTGTCCAGATTTAAGCCTCTCCAGCCTGATTTCCGAGTATGCTACGCTACATAATGCTGCAAGACCCAGGTATCCCGGAGTTTCTCGGCATCCTGCTGGCGATGGTTGGTCTCGTACTCATTGGACAGGTTTCGATTACGGCGTCGTGGGGTGCGCTCTGTCTGTGGCTCGCACTGGTCATCGTCGCGAGAAGTCAGATAGAGCGAGCGACCCGCGTGAAGTGAGACCTGCAGAGCAGGAAAACCGAGCAACACAAGAGGTCCCCGCTCTACGGCGGAGATATGGAGCCGGACTTCACCGCACTCGATTCGTACCTCGACGAGACAGACATCGACGGCTACCTCATCGACGCAGCATCAGACGATTCCGACCAGTACTACCTCTCCGGATTCAACGCTCCCGACCCGTACCTGACGCTGTACACCGGGGAGGTCCATCTCTTTTTCTTCCGGAGTCTGGAGTACGGTCGAGCAAAAAAGGAAGCGCGCGCCGCCACCGTCGAACGAGGGTCGGACTTCGAATACGAGTCACTCCTCAACGAGTACGAACCCCGCGAGGCGCGAGCGCGAGTAATGGAGGCGTTCTTCGACGAACACGGTGTCGAGTCGGTCGCGACACCCCCACGGTTCCCACTCGCCACCGCAGACCAGTTGCGCGAGCGCGGTATCGAGGTCACCGCTGACGAGAACAGCACCGTCACCGAGGTTCGCGCCGTCAAAGCCGACGAGGAAGTCGAGTACATCCGTGAGGCACAGCGCGCGAACGAGACCGCAATGGCGCGAGTGGAGCAACTCATCGATACAGCGGACGTCGACAGCGAGGGACGACTCGTCTCCGATGGCGAGGTGTTGACCAGCGAACGCGTCAAAGAGGAGTTAGAACTCACGTTGCTTCGTCACGGCTGCGGTCTGGACGAGGCCATCGTCGCCTGCGGGAGCGACGCAGCAGACCCACACGACCGTGGGAGCGGGCCACTTCGTGCTGGTGAGTCGATCATCGTCGACATCTTCCCCTGGAATAAGCGGACGAAGTACTACGCCGATATGACACGGACGTTCTGTTACGGCGAGCCTGCAGACGAGACTATCCGTGAGTGGTATGACCTCACACTGGAGGCCAAAGAGGCCGCGATGGCGGCGGTCGAACCGGGAGTGACCGGTGCAGAGGTCCACGAAATCGTCTGTGATATCTACGAGGACGCTGGCGAACCGACGCTTCGTTCGGACCCGACGACAGAGACGGGATTCATCCACAGCACCGGACACGGACTGGGACTGGACATTCACGAGAAGCCAAGCGTCTCCCCCAGCGGTGGCGAACTGCAGCCCGGACACGTCGTCACGATAGAGCCGGGATTGTACGACCCCGAGGTCGGTGGCGTCCGAATCGAGGACTTCGTTGTCGTCACCGAGGACGGCTACGAGAACCTCGCAGACTACGAGGAACGACTGGTTCTGGGCGAGTGAGACGAACGCTTGCAACCGCCAAAATCACTCGCAGTCGAACGATTCTACCAGATGAGAGTCCTCTGGCAGTTCGACGTCGATGATGGAGAACTCCTGGATGGTGCCTTTGCGGTCGAACGCCTTGAACGAGTCCGTCGTCCACGGCGGAACGGCGATAAAGACGAACTCG
>PUMG01000370.1 GCA_003551265.1 Halovenus sp. | reverse complement strand
TCGAACGTCGAGTACCACGAGAGCATCGTCGCATCACGCTCGATGACCTCGTACAGTCCCGAGAGCACCGCTTCTGTCCCACTGTTTCCGAGTCCCAGACCCGTCGTCACGGGCGACCGGTACCGCCGCGACGGCGGCGGGAAGTACACAAACTCTGCAGGGACCATCACGTCCTCGCCAGTCGAGAGGTTCTCACCGTGGACCCACTCGATGGCTTCGTCTTTCGGCGTCGACTGGCAGACGAACGCCGACGGTGAAACTGCACGCTCAACCTGCGACGGCGTTCCTGTTTCGAAGTTCGCCACGCGGTAGACACCGGCGCAGTAGCGCTCTAGCGCCTCACCGAGGCCTTTCATGAACGCGCCGTTCCAGTCGAGAGCCACCCCAGCAGCATCACGGGCGGCGCTCACGTCGCTGAATCCTGCGGTATCACAGCTCCGTGCGAGGTAATACGGCACCGGGAACGACTCCGCCTCACCAATCTCCTGGATGAGACCGAGTCGGTCGTCGAGTGCCACCTCGGCACGGGCGATTGACTCCTCGACAGTGCGTTCAGTGTACCCACGTCGAATCGTCGAGTCGCGACCGCTGTCACACGTGCAGTTCGGAAGGGCAAGAAACTGACGCCTGGCATGGGGCACCTCGATGACCTGGCCGAATATCTCCTGTTCCCCCTCACAGACACGGACGCTCTCTCTTCCAGCAAGCGCACCCACAAAGCGCGCCGTGTGGGCGGGTATCTCGGATTGGTCGCTTTCGGGACTCTCGTCGAGGTTCGCCTTTACCCGACCGGCGAGGCACGAATAACACCCTGTCTCCGGGCCGAGTCCGGCGATGGCTGCATCGACCACCGGAACACCACCGAGACCACCGAGTTCGACCGCAATCCATCTCATTCCGGTGTCGAGCGCCTGTTCGTTCACCTGTTCGAAGACGGTCTCTCCCGTCCGTCCGACAACGACTGCGAAATCAAGCTGTTCGAGCGTCGACACGCTTCGTCGCTGGACATCGACGTCGACGTCCCCCAGTGCGGTTTCGACGGCCGTCGCTGCGGGACCATCACCGAGAATGCCTACGGTCATGTCAGAGGCGACGACGCGCGGGAAGAAAAATACCGGGGAGTGTGTCTCGGAGCAACTGTTCTCTCACCCGCGTTCGGACTCCAGTTCACTTCCAGTGTGCTGATTCGATACATCCATGTCCGACAGTGCGAGGTCGGGGTTGTCAGCTTCGAGGAGTCTGGAGAGGCGATGTTCGAACTCGTCGTCGGATATCTCCCCTTCTGCATACCGACGTTTGAGCGTTTCCAGCGGGTCTTCATTCTCGGTTTCGGTCGCTGGCTGCTCGTATTTCATCTCGAGTATCTTGAGTACTCGCCACAGAAAGTACACCACTGCGATGAGGAGTGCAGGGACGAAGATACCAAGAAAGAACTGTTGCATGATGACGACAGAGTACAGAACCACCAGGAGCCAGAGGATGCCAACACCGACTTTCCAGGTTCGCGGAACCGTTGGAGGTGACATGAGAAAACTGTTAGCGCATCCAGAATAAAAAGACACTCATACCAGCCACGGTGCAGGTAGGGGCCGCGGACCGCACAAATCCCCCAGGATGCTCGATACTCCCTCTGAGAGGGATTCTCAGTCTGCTCCGGCGAGTACCGAAGACCCCAGCTCTGGGCGCGTACAGGTCGTTATCTGCAGTTCGACCTCGCCGCCATCCATGGAGACGTGGACATCCTCGATTGCCCGGACGTACTCGTTCGTGTGCTTCCCACTCCGGGAGAGTCGAACCTGCTCTTCGAGAAGTCCGGCTTCGGTCAGCATATCGAGTTTTCGATACGCCGTCGATAGTGCCAGTTCGCACCGCTCTGAAAGTTCGCTGGCGGTCAGAGACTCGTCGGAGGTTGCCTCCAGAATCGCTCGACAGTCCTCGTCTTCTAGCGCACCGAACAGCGCTTCGAGACTGTCGGTATCGCTGATGGTTTGCTGCGTTTCAGTCCCGTACGCCCCGGCGTAACCTGCCCCCGTTGATTGACTCATATCTCACAGTTACTCTCCTAGTCAGACGAGTGTTGACCACAGATATCGTGGGTGGTTTATATACCCTTCCCGTGATATACGGGGTCAGGCAACACAGCGAGGGTCGCTGGTGTCGAGAGATTTTTGTCAACACCCCACAACAGAGAGCACATGAGTGATTTCGACGGACTCGACTTGCAGTCGGTGGAGGACCAACTCGACGACAAGAGCGGCGATTCCGGGGGCAGCCACCGTGTCGTTCTCGGCGTTCTCGACGGGACGACGCCGCCGTACGAATGGATAAACATCGTCGAAACGGGTGCCGTGCTGGTTCTGAACGTCCAGGGGGATATGAACGAACTGGCGGCAGGATTCGCCCGTGACGTCAGAGACGAAGGTGGACAACTCATGCACTTCCGTGGCTTTCTCATCGTCACTCCACCGGGTGTGGATATCGACTCCGAGAGGCTGTAACAGCACCTCTTTGCAGAACCGTACAGCAGTTCCGGATAGAGATTATCACACGTCGTCACAGAGCGTCACGTAGTGGCCGTCGACATCGCGTATTCGTATCCCGTTCTCCTGTTCGTCGATACTGAGCACGTCGCCGCGGACAGCGTCGACCACTTCGGCAGCGTCTGAGACAGTGATACCGAAATCGACGTGTACGCCGCCGCGTCCGTCAGCGATGCCGAGCTGTGGTTCCCAGAGTTCGAGTGCAAACGAGGCGGCGTTCATCCGGACGCGCCGCCGGTCGCTTCCCCTGTCGACCACCTCGAAACCCAGCCGTTCGTAGAGAGATATCGCGCGTTCGAGCTGTTCGACTTCGAGGACGACTTCGAAGATGCCGTCGATGCCGGGACCGTCGACCGCTGACTGGCCAAGTTCGACACAGTTGCCGTCCGGGTCGTAAAAATAAAGCGACGTCGAGTCGCCGAAACTGTGTTCGACCAGGTCGAACTGTTCGTCGAGCGTGTCGTACCACCAGTCGTACTCCGCGGCAGGGATGGAGAAGGCGTAGTGTGTGTGCAATCCTCCTCTCGGAACCGGACCCGGTGAGCGGAGAATCAGGTCCGTCTCTCCCACAGCCAGGGCAACCTCCGAGTCGTCTCGTCGACGTACGTCGAGGTCGAGAAACGCCTCGTAGAACGCCTCTGCTCGGTCGAGATACTTCGTTTCGAGCGCGAGCCACTGGAGCGTGTCAGCCATGTCCGGAGGTTCGTGGGCGACTACTAAAACCGTGTATGGTTTCGCTTGAGCCAATCTGGTTTGGTGTCTCCTTTTTACCATTGAGGAGAGAACACCAAGGCGATGAAAGGGTCCGGGCTGGCTACAGACTGGGAGGAGGTACAGAGACACGACGGGGGCGGAACCTGGATTGCCTATCCCGAAGAGACAATGGAGCGGGCGAGTCACGTACTCGCTGTCGACGACGAGGTGTGGGTCATCGACCCGGTCGACACCGTCGGTCTCGACGACTACCTCGCCGAGTTTGGCGACGTCGCCGGCGTGGTCGTGCTGCTCGACCGTCACAAACGTGACAGCGCCGAAATCGCGACCAGGCACGACGTCTCTGTGTGGGTTCCCGAGTTCATGGACGGCGTCGCCTCGAAACTCGACGCTCCCACCGAGCGATTCCGTTACGAACTCGCGGACACAGGGTACGTGGCCGACACACTTGTCGATAACCGCTTCTGGCAGGAGGCGATTCTTTACAGCGAGGATGGAGACATTCTCATCGTTCCGGAGTCAGTTGGTACCGCAGCGTACTTCCGGACAAGCAACGAGCCTCTCGGTGTCCATCCGATGATGCGCGTCACACCACCCCGCAAACTCGCACGGTTCGAGCCTGACCGCCTCCTGGTCGGCCACGGTGCTGGAATACCCGAACACGCCACGGAAGCGCTTTCGACCGCGCTCGACGGAAGCAGACGCCGTACGCCGTCACTGATGGCCAAAAATCTGAGAAATCTCGTCTTCGGATGACTGTCCACTTGACAGGAGAGAGGTGCCCGTCAGTATAAGTTGCTGCTAACCATACTCTCTGCTGTGATACACATCTCCCGTGGACTGGTCGAGACGCTGTTACGTCTCGCGTCGGAATCGGACCCCGACTCGACGACGATTCCGCTGGCGGTGACACAGGCCCGCGACCTCACTGGTACCGACCTCCCCGAAGAGACGCCCGTGTTCACCCATTTCTACATGCCGAGCAAGGGTGACGCGCTCAACGCGGTGTTCGGCGTCGACCTGAAAACGCCTGCGGCACAGACACCAGGCATCTTCGTCTCCCACCCGCTCGGCGAGTTGAAGGTCACGAAGTACGACGACCTCCGCGAGTTCGTCTTTATCGCCGTTCCGCCGTGGACGACGGACTCGTTCAAGGCGTTCGACCGCAAAGGCACCATCCAGGAGTTCTCCATCGTCGACGTCGAACTGCCAGAGGACTCTCATCTGGGAGAATCGTTCGACGGCGAGTGATTTTTGCGGTTGCGAGCGTTCGTCTCACTCGCCGAGAACCAGTCGTTCCTCGTAATCCGCGAGGTTCTCGTAGCCGTCCTCGGTGACAACAACGAAGTCCTCGATTCGGACGCCACCGACCTCGGGGTCGTACAATCCCGGCTCTATCGTGACGACGTGTCCGGGCTGCAGTTCGCCACCGCTGGGGGAGACGCTTGGC
>PUMG01000194.1 GCA_003551265.1 Halovenus sp. | reverse complement strand
ATGGGATGGTCCAGGTTGCCGCTGGTGCGTACAAACACTTCGATTTCGAGAACGACGATGGGATGCGCAGTCTCTTCAGAACAGCGTTGCAGTATCTCCATGGCGTTCCAAACGACTTCTACGGCGTCGACCTTCTCGAGGTTCGAACGACGCTCACGAACGCACAGGCCGAACCGACCGTTCTCGACGGGTGGAAGATTCCACTCGACAGGGCGTATCCCGTTGCGGGAGAGTCTGATTTCGAGTACGTGAGGGGGCTATAGGGATTAGCGTACGTCATCATAGATTTCTCGCTGTACGTTGCAGCGAGAATCTCTGTACAGGTACGCTAATCCCTATCGAGTCAGAAACTAACTTTGATTAACACCCCCCTCAAAGCGTCAGTCACATCATGGATATCGCAGATATTGCGACAACCGATTACGTCGAAGTCGATGTCGACGAACGCCTCGGGAAGGTTCGGTCGATTTTCGAGCGCGAGCGCCCGGAAGGGATCGTCGTCACGAAAGACGGGAACTACGAGGGGATTGTCAACCAGCGCCAGCTCGTTCAGTCCCACATCAAAGACGGAACGAAAGTACGCGGACTCGTTCGCTCGGCACCGAAAGTCCGACGCAACGAAGGTGTACGAGAGGTTGCACGGGTGCTCGTCGAGAGCAACGCCAAGATTGCACCTATCTTCGAGGGCGATGAGCTGTGGGGTGTTGTGAGCGAGGATTCGATTCTCGAAGCTGTGCTCGACAACCTGGACACCCTCTCGGTCGAGGATATCTACACCAAGTCGGTCGTCACGCTAACGGAGGATACACACATCGGGCGGGCGATAAACCAGCTCCGTGAACACGGCATCTCTCGACTTCCGGTTCTCGACGACGACGGACGAATCGCCGGAATGGTAACCACGCACGACATCGCAGACTTCGCAGTGCGGGACATGGAGCGTCAGCAGAAAGGCGACCGGTCGGGTGACCGAGACCGAATTCTCGACATCCCGGTCTACGACATCATGAACAGCCCCGTGACGACGATTGGAGTGGAGGACTCGGTTAAAACAGCTGTCGACCTGATGCTCCAGAACGACTACAACGGACTCGTCGTGACGCCGGAACACGACGACCGTCTCGTCTCGGGTATCATCACCAAAACCGACGTGTTGCGTGCGCTCACCTACACCGAGCGTGAACACATGGACGTGCAGATTACCAACATCGACCTGCTGGATACGCTCGGACGCGAGGACATCCGCCAGCGCATCGAGAGTGTCGCGGACAAGTACAAGAAGATGCAGGTCCACCACGCGCACGTTCGTCTCCACAAGCACAAAGAGCGAAAGCGCGGCACGCCACTGATTCAGTGTCAGATTCGCCTGCGTACGAACCGGGGACAGGTCGCTGGCTCGGGCGAAGGCTACGGTGCGGACAACGCGTTCCGCGTCGCCACCGACAAACTCGAACGCCGCGTACTCGAACTCAAAGGCGTGCGGGCTGATGAGGAGTACCGGGGACAGTTACTCCGGAAACTCGGCGACCTGTAATTTCGAGGTGTGTTCGGACTGAGTGAAACGATGGCGCTCCCTCAACAGTACATCCTATATATGTACTGGACCAGTACAATCTCGCATGGAACTGTTCGGGACTGCAGGGATTCGTGGACCGGTAACGCGAGTGACGCCGGAACTCGCGCTCGCTGTCGGGCGCGCAGTGGGGATGGATGCACTCGACAGAGCAGGGACTGTCGTTCTCGGCCGTGATGGACGCGATACGGGGACTGCACTCGCCGCGGCGGTCGAAGCCGGAGTGACGAGTGCAGGGGCGGATGTCTGCCGTGTCGGACAACTCCCAACGCCTGCGCTCGCATTTGCTTCGCGTGGTCGCCATGGCATCATGCTGACGGCCAGTCACAACCCACCAGCGGACAACGGCATCAAGGTGTTCGAAGACGGCAGGGAGTACGACCGCGAGGGTGAACAGCGAATCGAACGTCGCGTGAAGACGGCGGTGATAACGGAGACCACTGAATCCAGTCCTGCGACGAGTACTGCTGTCACTGGCGTCGAAGCGGCAGACTGGGATGCCTGGGGACAGGTAGACACGGCGTCGGTGCTCCCGACCTACCGCGAGGCGGTCGTCGAGTATACCAGCCAGCACGGGAGCCATCCCGACCTGACTGTCGCTGTCGACTGCGGTGGCGGGATGTCGAGCCTCGTTGCCCCACAGCTACTGACCGACCTCGGTGCCGATGTGATGGCGCTCAACGCCACGGTCGACGGCCACTTCACCGCTCGCGAGAGCAAGCCGACGGCCGAGAGTCTCGTCGACCTCCGGCGACTCGTCGCCGACGGACCCGCGACGTTCGGCATCGGTCACGACGGTGATGCGGACCGACTCGTGGTCGTCGACGGCGACGGCGAGGTCGTCCACGAAGATACGGTACTTGCCATCGTCGCTGGTCACTACGTCCGCGAGAGCGACGCCGATGACCCAGTCGTCGTGACGACACCGAATGCGTCGGGTCGTATCGACGAGCACGTCCGCGCGAGCGGTGGTCGTGTTGAACGTGTCCGCCTGGGTGCCCTCCACGAGGGAATCACGGCTGCAAGAGCGAACGGAACCGCCGAGACCGAGGTCGTCTTCGCGGCCGAACCGTGGAAACATATCCACCCATCCTTTGGCGAATGGATCGACGCAATCGTCTCGACGGCGCTGTTCACGCGACTGGTCGCAGAATCCGGGCTCGACGCCCTCTGTGAGCCAGTACGCGAGCGCCCGTACCGCAAAGAGAGCGTGAACTGCCCGGACGACCGGAAAGCATCCGTCATGCAACGTCTCGAAACGACTCTCCCGGCTGCGTTTCCAGAAGCAACCCTCGACAGCGAGTACGGTATCCGCCTCGAACGTCCCGACGGGAGCTGGACGCTCGTCCGACCGAGCGGGACGGAGCCGTACGTTCGCGCCTACGCCGAAAGCGACGACGTCGACGAACTCGTCGGGACGGTCGTCGAGTGTATCGAGAAAGCAATCAGAGAGTAATTATTAGACGGTTCCACGGACGAGACTTCCGAGTATCGGCAAGCCAAGAGCGATAGCAACCGCGAGAAGCGTGAAGTCGCCCATCGCCGTCGCCTGTCCGAACGTTCCAGCCGTCCAGAGCAGTGCCCCCCAGACGAGAAGGACGAGTATTCCGAAGCCCGCACCGGCGAGCACCGCTCGACGGACGTTCGCCGCGACCACGCCGACGAGCGCACCACCGACGACGAGTCCAATCCAGTGGAGGCTCGCAGCGACGAGTCCCACTACACAGCCCACAACGAGGGCGAGCCAGTGATACCGTGGCGTTTCTCTGAGCTGTGTGAGCAGACTGCTCACTCTCTGGGCTGGTTCCGGCATCATCGCTCACCCTCCACGAACTCGATTTCGAGAGGTCCTTCCACTTCTCGGGAGAGAGACCGGTACTCGCCGTTTGCCCATCGTTCGAGCTGGTCGTGATAGTGGTCGGAGAAGTAGCGTCCGGTGTTCCCGCCCGGAAGCATCCCGAGGTGGTCCCCGTCGAGGTCGACCTGCATCTCCCAGCTTCCACCCCAAGGGCCGGTTCGTCTGTAGTTCCAGACTGTCTGGCCAGTGCCACCACGAGCATAGGCAGGGTAGCCAAGTGAATCCACTCCGAGCGGATGTGTGATGTGACCTGTGTGATTCACATCCCCGTACACCTCGTATCCCTCCTCGCTCAGTTCTTCGACCGTCCGTACGAGTGCCTCTCGCATCACGCTCGCCCGGCCTCGTGAACCGAACCACTGGCTATCCTGTGGTAGCTGAACGATGGCGGCGTCCGCGGGATAATACGAGCTGTCGAGTCCTGCCTCCTCGAACGTCTCTTCGAGCAGTTCCTCGCGGTAGTGCTCGAACCACCGGTCGAAAATCAGCGCAGCGCGCGAGTCTGCGTCCATGTGATAGTCCCAGTCGGTGAGCTGTTCGACAGCTCCACGAAGCTGGTCTCTGCGGGCATCGTCAGCGCCGTAGCGCTCTCGAACCTCAGACGACACTGCCTCGACCAGCAACTCGACGAGTGCACCAGCCCGTCCATCGAACGTATCGCGTCCGACGTCGGTCAGAAATTCGAGGTCGACTGGCTCGCCACTGTCGATACGGTCGTCGAGCAAATCGTAGATTCGCGTCCCTCGATAGGGACTTGCATACGTCGCAGCGAGGTAGTAATCGAGCTGGTCGTCGGGGACAATCTGTTGGTTGGCCGTCGCGAGGTAGTCGGGGTCGATGACGTGTGGATTCGACGAGACTGGGACGAACCCCTCCCACGTCGACTCGCCGAAGGGCTCGAACCCCTCGCACTCCCCCTCGCGAGCGGAGCCATCGAAAATCTGGTCGCCGCGAATCGCCTCACCGTCAATTCGACGAATCGGAACACGTCCAGTCATGTGATAGAGCGTTCGCCCGTCTCGGTCGGCGTAGACGAGATTCTGCGTGGGCGAGTCGAACTGTTCGAGCGCGTCGAGAACGTCGTCGACACCCTCGCTGTGGCTGATATCGTACATCGCGAGCGTCGTCTCCGTCGCGGTGTGTCCGGTCCAGGCGACGCCGACGTGCTGTTCGGACTCTTCGACGACCGGACCGTGGACTGATTTCTTCACCGTCACCTCCTCGTTCGGGCCGTCAGCAACCACTATCTCCTGTGTCTCGATGTCGAACTCACGT
>PUMG01000232.1 GCA_003551265.1 Halovenus sp. | reverse complement strand
CTCGTGGGAGGTGTCGAGCAGTGAGACTGGCAGTGCTCGGCGCCGGTGCTGTGGGCTGTGCGGTCGTCGAACTCGCCACCCTCTACGGCCACACTGTAACCGGACTCGCCGATTCACAGAGCGCGGCCGTCGACCCGGACGGTCTCGACATCGAGGAGGTACTCGGACGGAAAGAGACGTCCGGAGTGGTGGGGAATGAAGAACCCGAGGCTGTTCTCGATGGTGCGTACGACGTACTGGTCGAGGCGACCCCGACTACGCTCGGGGATGCACAGCCAGCGTTCGACCACGTCCGTACCGCGCTGGAGCGTGACTGCCACGCTGTTCTCGCAAACAAGGGTCCAGTAGCCCAGCGCTACGGCGAACTACGCGAGTGCGAGCGCGAGAGTAAGGGTAGCGTTCGGTTCGAGGCGACAGTTGGTGGCGCGATACCGGTGCTTTCGACAATCGAGGATGTCGGCCCATCACACATCACCGCGATTCGAGGCGTTCTCAACGGCACAGCGAACTTCATTCTTTCGCGGATGGCGAGTGAAGGACTGGCCTACGAGCACGTGCTGGCCGAGGCGCAGGACCTCGGTGTGGCCGAGACCGACCCGGCGTTCGATGTCGAAGGAACCGACGCAGCACTCAAATGCGTCATTCTCGCCAACGTCCTCTCCGAGCGCCAGGAGGTGACGCTGGAGGATGTGACGGTTTCGGGAATCGAGCAACTTCCAGTCAGTGCACTCGAACTCGCACGCGAGAACGGGCAGACGATTCGGCTACTCGGCGAGGTTGACGAGGCTGGTGTCCGAGTCGGACCACGACTCGTCCCGGAGCACAGCACGCTTGCAGTCGGTGGGACACGTAACGTCGTTCAGTTCGAGACGGCACACGCAGGGTCGCTGCACAACGCTGGCCGGGGTGCAGGGGGACGTGAGACTGCCACAGCCGTGATGGCAGATATTCGGCGACTCTCACACGATAGAGAGTCTCGTCCGTCATCGTAGAGTTCTCGCTGCACGTCGTGATGAGAATTGCTGTACACGTCTGATGTTCCCTGTAACAGCACGACAGCACGCCGGCCGTGGCGTGTGACACCATGGCAAAACCGCCAGACAGAAGCACGACCATCAACAGACTGTATCGAAATGGTTTTATCAGTCACCGGGTAAAGTGACCGATAGAGCGCATCTGCGCGTGAGATACTCATGAGCGACAAACCACACCAGAACCTGGCCGTCATCGGCCACGTAGACCACGGGAAGAGCACGATGGTTGGACGACTCCTGTACGAGACAGAGAACGTACCGGAGCACGTCATCGAACAGCACAAAGAAGAAGCCAAAGAGAAAGGCAAAGGCGGCTTCGAGTTCGCCTACGTGATGGACAACCTCGCCGAAGAGCGCGAGCGCGGTGTCACCATCGACATCGCCCACCAGGAGTTCGACACTGACGAGTACTACTTCACAATTGTCGACTGTCCAGGTCACCGCGACTTCGTCAAGAACATGATCACTGGCGCGAGCCAGGCCGACAACGCGGTGCTCGTCGTCGCGGCTGACGACGGTGTCCAGCCACAGACACAGGAGCACGTGTTCCTCGCACGGACGCTCGGCATCGGCGAACTGATTATCGCCGTCAACAAGATGGACGTCGTGAATTACGAGGAAGGCCGGTACGACGAGGCTGTCGCACAGGTCAAAGAGCTGCTCAAGCAGGTCCAGTTTGACGTCGACAACACGAAGTTCATCCCGGTCTCGGCGTTCGAAGGCGACAACATCGCGGAGGCATCCGACAACACGTCGTGGTACAGCGGCGAGACCCTGCTGGAGGCACTCAACGCACTGCCAGCACCTGAACCACCGACGGACGCGCCGCTCCGTCTGCCCATCCAGGACGTCTACACCATCTCCGGTATCGGTACGGTCCCGGTTGGCCGTCTCGAAACCGGTGTGATGAACACGGGCGACAACGTCGTCTTCCAGCCCTCGGACGTGGGTGGCGAGGTCAAGACCATCGAGATGCACCACGAGGAAGTCCCTCAGGCCGGACCTGGTGACAACGTCGGATTCAACGTGCGCGGCATCGGCAAGGACGACATCCGCCGCGGTGACGTCTGTGGTCCAGCCGACGAACCACCGTCTGTCGCCAGAACGTTCGAAGCCCAGATTGTCGTGATGCAGCACCCGAGCGTCATCACGGCTGGCTACACGCCGGTCTTCCACGCACACACGGCACAGGTCGCCTGCACCGTCGAATCGATCGACGCCAAAATCAACCCGGCGACCGGTGAAATCGCCGAAGAGAACCCTGACTTCATCCAGTCCGGTGACGCTGCGAAGGTGACGGTCCGCCCACAGAAGCCGCTGAGCATCGAGCCAGCCAGCGAGATTCCCGAACTCGGCTCGTTCGCAATCCGCGACATGGGTCAGACAGTCGCCGCCGGTCAGGTCCTGTCGGTCGAAGAGCGATAATACATGCAGCAAGCACGCGTCCGGCTGGCAGGCACCAGCCCCGGCGACCTCGACAGCATCTGCAGCGAGGTCAAAGATATCGCCGACAAAACCGGTGTCAAGCTGTCGGGGCCGGTTCCGCTGCCGACGAAGACACTCGAAATTCCCACCCGCAAGTCCCCGGACGGTGAGGGGACTGCGACCTGGGAGCACTGGGAGATGCGCGTCCACAAACGTCTCATCGACATCGATGCGGACGAACGTGCACTCAGGCAACTGATGCGTATCCAGGTTCCCAACGACGTGTCAATCGAAATCGTTCTGGAGGACTGAACCCCTCCAGCTCACCGTCCAGTCCGGGCGAGACGAGATGTCTCGAAAACGGCACTGACGGTGAAAATGCGGCCGAACCCCGGCCGTTCTCACGCGCAGGATATATCACACTGGCGTGCGAACCTGCGCCTGCGGGCCAGTAGATCAGCGGCAGATCGCTTCCTTCGCAAGGAAGAGGCCCTGGGTTCAAATCCCAGCTGGTCCATCCATCCGATTCCTCCGACCGACCGTCAGCCTCACATATAGCCGAGGTCTCTGAGCTGTTCCATCAGCTGTTCTTTGTCCTGTGCGCGACCCTCTCGCTCGGGTGTTGTCTCGAAGTTCTGCACCCACGCTGGCGTGTCATCTTGCTTTTGCGTACTCACCTCACCTCCAACCGAGCGAAAGCCATCAAAATACAGCGGTAACACCGGTATGTCACTCATCGACATCCCCGCTGGAATGTCCGCAGGTCCCTGTGGGACGTGCCCAGTCTCTGGATACTCCTCAACAGTATCGGGGACGACGACTCTCCAGAGCGCGTCCCAGACGGACTGTTCGTCGAACGGGAGCAGCGGATGAATCCGGTCGTGAGGAGGGTGGTGTGCGTCGTCGTGTCGTGGGGAGAAGAACGTCTCTTCGGCACGTGCCTCCTGTTCACTCCAGCGGACGCCCGAGAGCACACCGTCGAAGCCGTAGGTCTCCAGCGCATCGTTGAGTGCAACCGTCTTCAGCAGGTGGCTCCCGACGTACGTGTCCAGAACGAACGGAAACGTCTCCTCCTCGTATTCGAGGGTCTCACGGATGTGCCGCTGGTTCGTTTCGTCGAGCGCATTGACCGGCACATCGTCTCCCGGTTCGAGTTCGTGTTCCGCGACGTAACGCCGAACGTTCTCGTTGGTAACGATCATAAGTTCGACCCCCCATCGCTTCGCCCAGGTGTCGACGAACGTGAGAGTCTCCTCGAAGTGCTGGAGGTGGTCGATGAACAGTGCAATAGGTGGGTCGAGGTCGAACTGTCTGGACACCTCGAGCGCGATGTACAGCGCGAGCGTCGAATCTTTCCCACCGGTCCACAGGAGTACTGGGTTCCGGTATGTCTCCAGTGCAGTCCGGGTCACCTCGGTGGCCTTCTCTATCTTCTGGGGCAGGCCTGGATAGGACTCTGGTGTCTCGCCCGCTCCATTGCTGTAGTCCACGTCGACGTACGCTGGAAACCGACTCCCGTTCGACATTCTCTGCCAACGCCTACACAAATCGGCTATAAGTGCATTACGGCTCTCGTTGGTCGTGCCCTCTCACCTCTCGATTGCTCACGTTCACAGCGGTGGAGAGCCGGGAAGTTCGTCACGGTCGTGTGGTGCTTCGAAGTCGAGTTCTGGCCCCACAGCGACGATACGGGTCGGTGTCACATCCGGGTGTGTCGTGTAGTAGTGCTCTTTGATATGGTCCATCCGGACGGTTTCTGCGACACCCGGGGTCTGATAGATGTCGCGTAGATACGGCCAGAGACTGTCGTACTGGTGGATGAATTTTCGGTTACACATAAAGTGTGTGTGATACACCTGGTCGAATCGGACGAGCGTGGTGAACAGACAGATGTCTGCCTCAGTCAACCGGTCACCAGCGAGATATCGCTGGTCTGTGAGCACCTCGTTCCAGTGTTCGAGCGCGTCGAACAGTTCAATCACGGCCCTGTCGTAGGCGGCCTGTGATTTGGCAAACCCTGCACGGTAGACGCCGTTGTTTATCGGCTCGTAGATCTCGTCGATGAGGCGGTCGACGTCGTCTCGATACCCCACAGGATAGAGGTCGACGTCCCGGGGAGCCACCTCATCGAACTCGGTGTCCAGCATCCGAAGAATCTCCCTCGACTCGTTGTTGACGATTGTCTCCGTCTCGGTGTCCCACAGAACCGGCACGGTCACCCGGCAGGTCGCCTCCGGGTCCGCTTTGACGTACAGT
>PUMG01000355.1 GCA_003551265.1 Halovenus sp. | reverse complement strand
TTTAGCAAGAGCATTTGAAACAAGCGCACAGGGATTCAACGCGAAGTTGTCTGCTGTCATGGGGACGGTGCAGAATATCCAACAGACGCAGATGACCAAACAACAAATGCGTGACAAGCTCGAACAACAAAAAGGACTCATAGAGTTTCGTTCTGATATTGAGTTTGAGAAACAAAAAAGAATTCAAGAGGAAGTACGCGGACCAGCCCAACAACAGGCGGCACAACAAAGTGCGTTGGAAGCTCAACAAGAAAGTTTTAATTCTGCACAAGAAGAGGCAAGAACGTGGAGAGGTAATTTTCTTGACACAAAAAAGAATCCAGCAAGAGAGTTTGGTTTTTTAGATAATGTAGATTTTCAGCCTGTAGATAGAGGTGACGGTACATTTGTTACAATGCCTGTCCAGTTTGGAGAAGAAGGAATGGAACCGATGGATTGGGGAACGTATCAACGAGAGCAAGCAAACGCAAATCAAGCGGCTGAACTTCTTATGAACATTCGTAATCAAGGCGCGGAACTTGCAGAGGTTGAATCTACACAAGGTGAAGATGGTGGGATAAATATTGGCTCAAATAACTACGCACAAATATTAAATGATGTTCGTAGAGAAGGTTATCGCGGACCAACAATGCAACGGTTAATGGCGGCTAACCAACAAGAACGATTAAACGTTCAAACGCCTGTCGAATCTCGCGTGGAAGCGTCCAGATTAAATGCTTTTGGTAGTGAAATGCAAAGGTTGGCACAACGTATTGGAGTTGACACGAGTGAAGATCAATCTATTATTAATATTGCAAGTGACGTTCCTGAACAACGAGGAATGATTAGAAGTGGATGGGATTGGGCTACTGGCAGAGAAGCTGGGACGCATGAACTTTCTATTAATATGATGAATGATTATACCAGAAATGCTCGTGAAATAGAACGATTTGTTGATAATTTTGATGTTGATATAACAGAAATACCAAAGGATAATACCGAAGGTGGAAGAGCAATACGCAATGCAATTCTTCGCGGAGATTCAGAAACGTTAGAAAATAATGGGTATGATAGATATGTACCAATTGCTGAAGGAGCTAAACAGATGAAAGAATTGTTGGGAGAAGATCGTTTTAATTTTATGATGATGTATTACAGTGAAGTTCCCGCTAAATATAATGAATGGACAAATGAAGGATTTTTTAAAGGACGATCACTTCCAAACTTAGATCAGATTGTACCAAACTTTAGGTTTGATGGAAGTATAGACAAACTTTTTAGAACAACAGATACATACAATCAACCAGCGGCAGAACGTATAGAGAACGCTAACACATTTATGAGTAACTAAATCATGCCAGACCAAACTGAATTATTCAATTCAGGGTCGGTGATCGAACAAGTTCCAGATGTATCATTTACGACAGACGTATCTGGTATAAAAAACTTGCAAGAAGCCTTTCCTGAATATCGTGGTAAAAACCCACACTCATTTAAAAAGAATCTTATAGAAAATAAAGATTTGTTTGGAGAAGTTTCAGACAAATATTTTCAGTTGTGGGAACCAGAAGATGTTGCGAGTCTCGCAAGTGAAAATCCTGAACAGCATGAACAGGTACGAAATACATTTAAGAGACGGTTTAAACAACAACTTGTAGAGAGCGCATACGCAGGACAAAACGCAAAAGAAACAATTGTCAATAGAAGTATAGAGCTTACCAAAGGTATTGACGATTTACCAATTGAACAATTCAAATCTATTATTCAGGAAAATCCTGATAGGTATAGAGATTTTGGAATATTAGAAGAAGACGGAACGCTTGGTTATGGAGATGATACGGCAAGTAATACAACGTTTGCTCAAAACGTATTAGAGGATTCTGATTTACACAAACAAGTTCAATTAGATTTTTATCGGTCGTTTGAAAATGAATTAAGTAAATCTCACAACTCTCCAAGTTTGGTTACGGAAGACATGACCAACCTTACAAGAGCGTATAAGATTTATTCTAATTACGGTAGTGAAGGGTTAACGCAATATGTTAATTTATTACAACACGCAGACGCAGATGAAGAAGGAATAGGGGCGTCATTTCAACGTAGACAAGAAGCCGAACAATGGTTTGAAAGTCAAAAACGTGCGGGACGAGACCCTGATGAACAAGTAAAAGAATTTATTATTGGGTCTAAAATTGAAGGGACTGGATTTGATGATGAGATAAACAGGGCGTTAGATGTTGGTGTTGCTCCGTCACTACTTGCTGGAATGATTCGACAAGAAAGTAATTTTGACCCGAATGCGATAAGTCGAACGGGTGCTGGGGGGATTCTTCAATTTCAACCTGCTTTTGCAAGAGAAAATGGAATGAATGTTCCTGATGAATTGTATGAGTTGGATGTTGCTCGAATGAATGCTCGTGGTCCAGAGAGACGCAGAATTGAAGATGAAATACGCAGGAAAACCAGAGAACTATCCAATGAAGAGACGGATGATAGATTCAACCCAGAAAAAGCATTAGAAGCTGGTACGAAAGCATTTCAACGATTGTTACAAAGATACGAATTTGACCCAGAGAAAGCGGTAGCCGCATGGAATGCTGGTAGTGGTCGCGTAGATAGTGCTGTAGCGGATTCAGCGAGAACGGGACGCAATTGGAAAGAGTTTGTTCCACAGGAAGAGACTGCCCCTCACATTGAACGGGTAATGAATTATGCGAATGAATTTGGAAGCGCAAGTCCACTTATTTATCAAGAACCAACACCCAGAAAAGATATTACGGAAAATGTACCTGAAGACGTAAACAATTTTACTGCGGGGGGATACAAAAAAGAAGATGGAGAGTATAGTTATAAAGACCCTGATTTAATCATGGATGAACTTTTTGAGGCGTTTGGAGACGAACGAGTAAAAGAGTTTTATGAAAAGTCTGAGTTAAAGGGTGACGGTTGGGAAATGTCTAAGGAACACAAAGACCTTGCCTTTGATATATTCGCTTATGCGTATGAAGGGGAAGGAGAGTTTGATTTAGAAGATTTGATGAACAGTGTGTTGGCTCATTCTACTCACAGTAAAGAAGGAGAGGAAGATAAATACACGTTTAATTATAACGAACTTCCTACAATGAGTAAGGTTGCGTTCAACGCTATTCAGAATGACCCTGACATTGGACACATGATTCAGATGGAACCTGAAGATGGAACGTGGTCGTTGATGCCTAATCGTATGCAACATAATTATGATAGGGTATTAGATACATTAAATACGTTTCGCAGAACAAAAACGGTAGCTGAAGAAGGTGATGACGGAGAGATAACGTATAAAGAAGTTCCTGATAATTCTGGGTTTGGAGGAATATGGAATACACTTGTAAGTGCGGGTGCGGCTATTGGTCATACAGGCTTTAAATTTGCGTGGCAACCAACTACAGAATTTACATCGAAAGCGTTAGAACGAATGGGTTATGGAGATACCCGCGCAGGAAGAGCTTTTGCTGAAGATCAAGAATCTCTTGCAGGAATAAGTATATTTGATGTAATGAGTGGTGACGGTGTGTTGGGTAGTGGTAACACAGGACTCACAATGGCTGGTGACATGGCTCAATATATGGGGTCAATGTTTGTGGGTGGACAAGGGGTTATTCGTATGGGTGCGGCTGGACTTCGTGGTCTTACTGGCGTAAAAACGGGTGCTGATATGATGAGATACACGTCTCACATGGGCGCTGGAAGTGCTACACTTGGAGCAAAATCTGCGAAGTTAACAAATGCGATTAAGAATAAAGAGCCGTGGAGAACATCATTTGGTGTATTTGTGCCAGGCGGTGCGGTTATAGAGGCGACTCAACCAGCATCAACATCTTTCTACAATATTCTACCTGAAATGTTTGGTTATGAACCGACTAACGATGTAAGGCGATTATACAATACTGCTGATAGACACGTTCAAGTAGGTATGGACGTTTTAGGTTCTGTTGTATTTGATAGGTTAGCTGATCATATATTAGCAACAACTAAATATGGTGCGGCACATGCTGGTATGCGGTGGTTTGGAAAGAAAGAATTTAAGAGTATCAACTATAACTCTGCGGAAGGACATTTTGACATAGCCAGTACACCTCAATACCGAACAGAATTTAAAGAGTTTTGGCATAACATGGGAAGTGGATTAGATAGACTTCCAATGGGCGCTGTTGGAGAATCGTTTGTTCCTAAATCTGGTATTAAAACGTTTCATGGGTTTATGAAATCGTTTACAGATGAAAATTCTGATGTACTTACAAATGTAAAACAGGACATTGAAGACAATGTTCGGTGGTTTAACAATCATTTGGGAGATGCAGAGTTAAGTGAAGAACAAATTGGAACGCTTGTTCAAGAAAATTATGATCGGTTTATGAGAACAACGTCTGATAGAATGTATGACGTATTAAATTCTGTTGATGAAGAGATGCCGATAAAATTTGCAAATAGTCTTGAGTTACAAAGTCCAACTATTCGAGAATTTTCTCCTGACGGTGCGCCAGCAGATGTTCGTAGGTTACACGAATACAGAAGCCAAGGACATAATGTTATTGCGAAAGGAGATAGAGTGTTTGAGATTGACCCGAAATTTTGGACGGTAGATTTAGCACGAACATTGAAAACTCGCGCTCTCAAACAAACAAATGATGATGTGTTGAGACGACTTGCCGACAATGAAGGAATTCCAGAAAATCCAACGGGACAACAGTTAGATCGGTTTAA
>PUMG01000021.1 GCA_003551265.1 Halovenus sp. | reverse complement strand
GCGGTGCGGTCGCCGAACTTGACTACGCTATCGAGGAGATTGTCGAGGCAGACGAGAAACGGTTCGTGGACTTCTACAACGAGGCACAGCCGATTACGCTCCGTCTGCATCAGCTCAACCTGCTCCCCGGAATCGGCAAGAAGCTCAGAAATAACGTGCTCGACCAGCGAAAGCGAAAGCCGTTCGAGAGCTTCGAGGAACTCGAAGAACGTATCGACGGACTCCACGACCCGAGGCAGGTCCTCGTCGACCGTATCCTCGAAGAGCTACAGGAAGAAGACCTCAAGTATCGAGTGTTCGTCCGTCACGAGCGATGAACGGCGAGTTTCGCGACCCCGACGTGCTTCGAGCGCGAGCAGGGGTCGGGGGAGACCCGAATCAGGACCAGCACTTCCTCGTCGACGACCGGGTGCTCGACCGGTTACCCGGCTATCTGACCGAGGTCGACGGTGACACCACCCACCTGCTCGAAATCGGTGGCGGGACGGGAGCGCTGACGGACAGACTCCTCGCCGTTGCTGACCACGTCACAGTCGTCGAGCGTGACCGCCGACTGGCCGCCTTCCTCCGTGAGGAGTTTGTCGACGAACGGGAGGTAGGGAGACTGACGGTTCTCGAAGGTGATGCGCTCACTATCGACCTCCCCGAGTTCACCGCCTCGGTGTCGAACCTACCCTACGGCGTGTCGAGCGAACTCGCGTTTCGACTCTTGCCTGCCGGAAAGCCACTCGTGCTGATGTTCCAGAAGGAGTTCGCAGTCCGGATGGCTGCCGACGTCGGCGACGACGAGTACGGCCGTCTCTCGGTCACGGCCGGTCACTACGCGGACGTAGAACTCGTCGAGACCGTTCCACCGGAGGCGTTCGACCCCCAGCCAGCCGTCGAGAGCGCTGTGGTCCGGACGACGCCCCGTGACCCACCGTACGAGGTGCCGGACGACGAGTTCTTCATGAGCTTTCTGCGGGCGCTGTTCACGCAACGCCGCAAGACGATGCGAAACGCGGTCCGGAACACGACACACATCTCGGGGCTTTCCGACGCTGATGCTGTCGTCGAGAGCGCGGATGAAGAGCACATGAGTCGACGCGCCGGAGCTGTCTCCCCTGCAGAGTTCGCCAGACTCGCACAACTCGCCTGGGAGGTCGGCGAACCAGAGCAGCGCCACCGATGACCGATGGAGAGAGGCCGCGGCTGGCGGCGCTTCGAGACATCCAGGAGGTGTACCAGCCAGCCGAGGATTCACAGCTACTGGCACAGACTGCGAGTGACCACATCCCAGAAGACGCGCTCGTTCTCGACGTCGGGACGGGGTCGGGGTACGTGGCCGAACACGTCCACACAGTCACGGGTGCGACGGTTGTCGGTGTGGACGTGAATCCACAGGCGTGCAAACAGGCACGAAACCGTGGCGTTCCGACCGTCCGTGGAGACCTTCTCTCACCGTTTCGCGACGAGGTGTTCGACGTCGTCTGCTTCAACCCACCGTATCTGCCCACACCCGCCGACGCCGAGTGGGGTGACTGGATGGAGCGAGCGCTTTCGGGAGGTGAGGACGGACGGGCAGTTATCGACCCGTTTCTCGACAGCGTTGGTCGTGTTCTCCGGCCCGATGGCGTGGTGTACGTGCTCATCTCGTCGCTGACGGGCGAAGACGAAGTTCGCAACAGAGCGCAGTCGGTCGGATTCGATGTCGAAACTGTTGCCGAGGAGTCTCACCCCTTCGAGAAACTGCTCGTTCTCCGGCTATCCACCCGGACGTGACTCTGTGACTCTCTCAACAGAATCGCAACAGAGCTGGTGGCGCTGCTTTCGGCATCAGCAGTGCGAGCGAATCAGTGCTGCCAGGTCGTCCCAGAACCCTGGCTCGTACTTGGTCGCCGAGTCGATGGTCGGACGGGCGTTCGTCTCGTTGACGACCGCGCGGTCGTCCGTAACCAGCAGGTCGATACCCAGCCAGGGGATGTCGAGCGCCGAGGCTGCGTCTTCGGCCAGTGAGCGCAACTCGTCGTCGAGGTCGACTCCTGTCGCACGCGCGCCGCGGTGGACGTTGTGTTTCCACTGTCCCGCGTTCTCTCCGGGCAGTCGCCGTTCGACAGCCCCCACAACCTCTCCTTCGATGAGCATCACTCGAAAATCACGAGCCTCGGGAACGAACTCCTGGACGAGAAACGAACGGTCGCCCGTCGCACGGTAGTCGTGCACCAGGTCGAGGTAGTCACAGATACCGAGGAACGAATCGAGGTCGGTCGCTCTGGCTACACCGACACCGCGAGTCGTCGAGTTGGGCTTGATCACGACGGGGGGGTCAAAGCGCTCGAACGCATCCTTGAGGCCGGCTTCACCAGCAGGGTTCGAGATGACCACCGTCTCCGGAACAGGAACGCCTGCCTGCTGCAGCCGTGTGAGTGTTTCGCCCTTGTGACGCGAACGGAGAATCTCTTCGCGGCCGTTCACCCAGGGGATGTCGAGTAATCCGTCGGCGACACCACCTTCGGCGAGTCGAGAGGGATAGACGAAGCCGACGTCGAATGCGGAAGAGCCGTAGACGCCCGGTCCCTCCGAGATCGAGAGGCTTCGCCCTGCGGTCTCGATGTGTCCGACCTCGATGTCACGGTCTGCGAGAGGTTGTTGCATCCGTTCGTACGTCTCGGCCGCTGTTGCGACCGCCAGCCTGAGCATACTCGAAGCAGGCAACTCTGGCGTCTTAGCTTCTCCGGACGGCCAGAGCGCGACGCTTTTTGTACTCTCCACGAAAGGCAGAGACATGGAATGCATCCCGCTGACGAACGAGACGTTCGAAGGCAACAACAACGCGTATCTCTTCGCTGATGGTCCCGAAACGGTGCTGGTCGACACCGGTGATAGACTGCCAGGGACGCACGAACAACTGGCTGAAGAGCTCGACACACGTGGCCTCTCGTTCTCGGACATTGACCGGATATTTCTCACGCACTGGCACGGCGACCACCGTGGACTGGCCGGACCAATCCAGCAAGCCGGAGGTGCAGAGGTGTACGTCCACGAGGCAGACGCACCCCTCGTGTCGGGTGATTCTGAGGCGTGGGACGCTCTCATCGAGCAACAGCGCCAGTACTTCGAACACTGGGGGATGCCTGCGCGGAAGCAGGAAGAACTCGAGGAGGTCCTGCGAAGCATCGCCTGGCTGGAAGACGCCCCCGAGGTGACGACCATCGAGGGTGGTGAGGAGTTCGAGGTCAACGACGACGTGCTCCGTGCGGTCCACACGCCAGGGCACACTGCGGGTCACTGTACGTTCGAGTGGACGAAACCTGGAGATCCCACCGAAAAGACGGAGGTGTTCAGTGGGGACGCGGTCCTTCCGAAGTACACGCCCAACGTCGGCGGCGCAGACATTCGCGTCGACGGGCCGCTCGAACAGTATCTCCGGACGCTTCGGGCAATTGCCGACGCGGAGTACGGCCGCGCGTGGCCAGGTCACCGGGACGTCATCGAAGACCCCGCGGACCGGGCAGCGTTCATCATCGAACACCACGAGGAGCGGTCATATCGCGTGCTCGATGCACTCCACAGACTCGGTCCCTGCGATACGTGGACCGTCAGCGACGACCTCTTCGGCAGCCTCGAACACATCCACATTCTTCACGGTCCGGGTGAGTCCTACGCTCATCTCGAACACCTCGAACGCGAGGGAAGCGTCGTCTCCGAGGGGACCCAGTACCGACTGGCTGAGAGGGTCGCTGAGCGACTTACCGAGCGCGACGACGGACGGTGGCCGCTCGAGTTCTGAGAGGGAGCGCTCGAACCACAGGGGACGATCGAACTAGAGGTGGTCGGGGAACACCTGTCTATCGAGTTCTTCGACCACGGATTCGAGGACTGAAACCATGTTGACGGTGTCCTCACGGTTGTAGGCGATGAGTCGTTCGAGCGCACCGTCGGCCCCACGCTCGTGTTCGTGCCAGAGTCGCACCGCTTCACGACCGTCGACGTCAGGTAACTCACGTGAGATACCGAGCTGGTTTTCGACCGCGCTCAACCCGCCGCTGAGACCGACTTTGCGGGCGGTCGGCATGAGGTCGATGTGTGGCTGTCCGAGTGAGACGTCGAAGTTCGCCTCCAGGAACGGAATGTCGAAGCGTGCGCCGTTGAACGTCACCAGCAACCCGGCGTCTTCGAAAGCTGCAGCGAGATTCTTGTCGGTCAGGTCGTCACCGCGGACGAGCGTCTGGGTCCGTCCATCTTGATGCAATGTGACTGTGGTTACGACGTTCCGTCTACGGTCGAGCCCCGTGGTCTCGATGTCGAAAAAACACGCCTGCTCCCGGAAGGATTCGTAGAGCCGCCACCTCGCGCTGCTCGGGAACCGTTGGTCGAAATAAGAGACACTGTCGCGTTCGAGCGCGCGCTGACCAGCTTCGATGAACGACTCGATACGTGCGGCCCTCCCGGCACCAATTCCGTCACAGGTTGGCTCGAACACATCCCAGTGAGTGATTCCTTGCTCCCAGAGGCGTCGCTCGGTTTTCTTGCCGACGCCCTCTGCACCCAGAAAGCAGTTCTCGACGTACACGCTCGACAGTGTGACGTGTACCGTAGTAACGGTTTTGGTGAGACTGATGGGAGGAACCCTGGTGGAGAGGTTTACCCGCGCCAGCTTCGGCGCCGCATCGTCCAGGGTGCTGTTGCTCCACTCTCTGGCTCGTCTTCTTCGTCGTCGTCTTCTTCGTCGTCTTCTACCTCTTCGTC
>PUMG01000070.1 GCA_003551265.1 Halovenus sp. | reverse complement strand
GGCGACTTCTACGACGGATTTGGTCGCTGGTCTGACGAGGAAGCACAGAGCGTCCGCGAGGCGCGCCAGAAAGCCAAAGAGAAGCGGAAAAAGCGGATGCGACGACGAGCCGAGAACAGCGTATGAAGGTCCTTGACGCGTCGTTTCTAATCGACTACTTAGATGGTCTTGAGGAGACCCGCGATTTCTATGAATCCGCAGGCGGTGCTGATGTCCGCTGGGTAATGCCTGTCCCAGCGTACGCGGAGGTCCTAGTCGGCGAAGGGAATCTTCCGAACGGCGATGTCGACGGTGCACGTGCAGACCTCTCCTGGGCCGAAGTCTACACTGTTGATGAGCGAACGGCGACAATGGCAGGCGAAATTGCAGACGAAGTCGCGCCTAGGGGTCCCTACCTCGATGGGCCAGACGCGCTGATTGCAGCCGTAGGTCGCGAGCTGGACGCGCCTGTCGTCTCTGGGGACGGTGATCTCACTCACACAGAGACGAAAAAGGTAATTCAGGTTGAAGAGTACAAAAACTGAATCGTCACTCTCTTTCAGACCACTTTCCTTTTTATTCACAGGAATTGGTTAATCAGTCTCCCCGATGCGCGGGTCTGCGTCAAGCTTCGCCAGTGAACTCTGCAGGCTGATGGCAAGCTGAAGCGCTTCCCGTACTTGGATGTTGTACTCCCACGAGGGTGTCAACCTTAGCGTGAAGGAAGCGGCCGAGCAAGGGTAAGTTGGGTGTGAGCAATGCTCGACCGCATGGTTGAGAAGGCTCGCCAGCACGAAGTATTTTCCAGTGAGGACACGCCGACGGAGCGGCGTATCCTCGCGGCGTTTTTGTACCATGCGGGCCTCTCATACCGGCGAATCGAACCGTTCGTTGATCGTTCCTACGAGGCGATCAGACAGTGGTTTCATCGGTCGAAGCATCTCTTCGAGCCCGACTGCCGAAAGCGACAAGAAGTCGCCGTTGATGAGACGAAAGTCGAGATCGACGGCGAGGAGTACTACGTCTGGGCGGCAGTCGATTGTGAGACGCTCGAAGTGCTTGCCGTCGAGGTCTCTCCCGGCCGTTCGAGCCTCGATGCGCTCCTGTTTTTGAGGGACGTTCTCGAACGGTGCCGCGGTCGCCCGCTGGTGCGGGCCGACCGCGGCCCGTGGTACGACTGGCCGCTTGAACTGCTAGACTGCGAGTACGAACGTGAAACGTGGGGAAATCGGTCGCTGATCGAAGCGTGGTTCGGGATCTTCAAATACCGAACCAGACGGTTCTACCACCGATTCCCTTTCCACAGCACCGCCAGCTCCACCAGATCATGGCTCACAGCCTTCGCCGCTCTCCACAATGCTGCGCTCTAACCTTGACACCCTTCCCCTTCCAAAACGCTTTTGACCGAGACTGACTGACTGGTTAGTTAGATGCGCTCAGACTCGACGAACGACCATCATCCGGCGATCACTATTCCGGGCGACACCGCCCGTTTAGTGCCCGATACCGGCCGACAGATCACCCCCGTTCGCGGTGAGTGACCACGTGGACACAAGATCGAACCTGATCCAGCGTCTGAGACCACCCTCGAGTGATAGCGATCGAGGGCAGCGGGTCGTGATCGGCGCGGTCATCGTGAGCACGTTCTTCGTCGGTTTCGGCGGTGGCGTGATCTTTCCGATCCTACCGAATCTTGGCGTCGTACTCGGTATATCGCCGTTTTTGGTTGGGCTGATTCTCAGTGCGAACCGGTTTTCGCGGTTGTTCGCGAACGCCCCGGCAGGCGTCCTCGTCGACCGCCTCGGGACCCGCACGCCGTTCGTCGCCGGTATGATCGTTCAAAGCGTGGCGACGTTCGGCTACGTGATCGCGATGGTCTCTGCGCACCCGTCGCTGTGGTTTTTTCCGGACGTTCCCGAGGCCTGGTTTCTGAGTTCACGGATCATCTGGGGAATCGGCAGCGCAGCCGTCTTCGCCACCGCCTACACGATCGCGGCCGACGTCAGCGACGACGACTCACGCGGAGCGAGTATGGGACTCATCCGTGGTGGCGTCCTGTTTGGCTTTCCGAGCGGTGTCGTCCTCGGGGGTCTCCTCAGTGAACTCTGGGGAACGGTCCCGGCGTTCGTCGTCGCGACGGTGTTCGCCGGCTTTGCGAGCGTGATCGCCTACGCGACGATTCCGGAGACCCACGTCGACGGTGACGAACACCGCTCGGTCTCGGTCACTGACGTCGACGTCAGCATACCCGCGGTGACGGTCGGCCTGGTGAACTTCACGGTCCTGTTCGCCTACATCGGTGCGTTGTTCGCGACGCTCGTCCTCTTTCTCGACCACAACGATCTCGGTGTCTTCGGTTTCGACGCGCAGGCGTCGTCGGGGATCTTCATGGCCGTGACGGTCGTCGCCGCGGGGATCTTCATGTTCTTCGGTGGGCACGTCAGCGATCGGACCGGATCGCGTGTCCCAACGCTTCTGACGTTCCTCGGTACGTCGTTCGTCGGCTTCGTCATGCTCGCGATTGCCGACTCGGTTGCGACGCTCACCGTCGCCTGTCTCCTCATTGGTTCTGGACAGGGTGGGACGAGCGGTCCGCTGATGGCGCTACTGGCAGATCTCACGCCGGACGAGCGGATGGGGCGGGCTGTCGGTACGAACAACGTTCTCGGTGACGTGGGGGGCGGTCTCGGCCCGATCGTCTCGCTGCCGCTCATCGAACTGGTCGGCTTCTGGCCGATCTACGTCGCCTGTGCGGTTCTCCCCGTCGTGGCTGGTGCGATCCTCCTCGTTGGCATTCGTCGCGAAACCGGCCGATTCACGCCCAGCGTCAAGACGACCGAGGCGCCAGCTAGCGACCAGTCGCCGGGACACGCCGACTGACGGCGACTGTCTGCCCACCGAGCAACCACTCGAGGGACCGCGCTCGAGCCGCCAACCCGGTACAACAGTTCGTCTCACTCTCGCCGTGCAATCGTGTGTTGCTCGATCGGTCCTCGTGTTGCTTGGTCAGTTCGACGACCTCGTCGTCGATCATGACTCGAAAGCCAGCGTAGTCGATCGAGACTTTCTCGTTGGAGAACGGCCGGTTGCAAAACAGTTCCTCAAGGGTTGGCAGATCGACGATCTCGTACAACGGTTGGCAGTCGACGGGGGCGACCTCGAGCGCCTCCGCGACGGTTGCGATCACGCGGATGCTTGGCTGGGTATCGTCGCTCACGAGCTCACTGTTTCTGGTTCGACCCGTTCAGTTCGTATCTACGCCATCTGGTCGCGTCAAACGTCCTCGCTTGACATGGCAACTTCGCCGAACCAATACAAACGTTCACTTAGTGTTACGACTGGCACTCCGAACTCGATGCCGCCCAGTGATCGGCGTAGTGCAGAGACGGTTCGTACGGTCTGTGGCCCCAATAAACCGGTCTAACCGTGTTGTGGCTGTGCTGTGCCGGTACCGCCGGACTGCGACCTGCCTCAGTCGTCGATTTCGTCTGAACGACAGAGCCAGTCTCGAATGATCGCCGTGAGGCTCGACTTCGCTATACCGGCGATATCATCGCGCTGTAACGTTACCTGGTAGATCCGCGCGCCGTTGATCGTCGTCAACAGCAGCGTCGCGACCTCCTCAGCGTTGACATCGCGGAAGACACCCTGTTCGATGCCGTCTTCGACGATCGCAGTTACCATTGCCTCGACGATCTCGTAGTTGTGTGAGAGCTGTCGGCGAAACTCCTCGTTGTGCGGCGCTTCCGACCGGATCTCGAGCATCGCCGTCGTAAGTTCCCAGTGATCGAACTCCCCACGCCCGGGCGGTCCGAACAGGAGCGTATCGATCAGCGCCTCGAGTCGGGTGATGGGATCGTGTCGCTCGTCGATAGCGATATTGCGTTCGAACGCATCGAGCAAGTACTCGAGAAACGCCACGAGCAGATCTTGCTTCGTATCGTAGTGGTAGTGGATGACGCCTTTCGTTTTGTCGAACTCGTCGGCGATCGACTGCATCGTCAAGTTGGAATACCCGTGGGTACACAGCGCCCGATAGGTCGCCTGCATGATCGCCTCCTGGGTGTCGACGGGGTCGCCGTCGCCATTTGCCCCCATGCTACTATGTGCGTCGTAAATTATCCCAAAAAGCGTTTGGAAAAGCGTCGCGTTCTCCGGCTCGATGCTTACCCGATCTATCCATCGTTTCGGCCGTGTCAGCCTGTTAATCACCTGGTTCGGCGTTGGTGACGATCTAGAGGACGTCCGTCGGTGACTCAATCTGGAAGGCGACCGCTGGCCTGTCTGGCGTCCCGAAGGCGACTCCGTGTATGCTCACCGCGTCGGCTCCACGGACGCCGTGGCCGTACCGTTTCCCGCACTCGCTGAATCTCGGTAAGAGATTCAGCTTGCGGCAACCATCCTCGAGAAGATCCTCAGAACCCTCGACGAGCAACTCGGGTGACGTCCCGACGAGTCTGCTCTCCTATCAACTCATTCGTGTAGTTGTGGTTCTTCGAACATCGCAAACGTATCGCATTTGCTCATACGTCCAGCTGTACGTGCGTAAAAACACTCACTACCACATGACAGCGAGAATTTTCCACGACGGGCAGCAGGCAGTATCACGTAGCTTTCTTGTCCTCGTACTTCTTTTCCTTTTCAAACTCTTTCTCGGGTTCATCTTCTTTCGGCTCCTCTTCGTCCGGCTCAACGTCCTCTTCGTCCGGAAGGGCATCCTCCGTGAGGAGGATCTCGAACGGTTCATCGG